>JALVDO010000141.1 GCA_027008975.1 Saprospiraceae bacterium
TGGTGTTTCGATATTGGGTAAAAAGGGACTGGTACTTAATTTTGTCTCCTTTTTTGTTTAGGAAATAATCAGCAATTTGCCTAAAGCTAAATAATACTTCTTGCTTGATTTCCGGTATGGGAAAAACCTTATAAAGAGAGAATAGGTATTTTATATCCGCTGTTTTGCGAATGTCAATTGCTCCGGCTAGCTGGTATAAGGTGGCCTGTTTCATCACCTGATTTCGCGGAAGCGGTAAGAACATTTGGGATTTGTAAAGCAAATCAATGGTAGTGGAATAATCCTTTGCTTTGAAGGATCGCATGGCTTGTATGAAATAGAGATTTCCCGTGATTTGAACCGGTGAGACAGGGCGCTCTCCCGGCATATAATAATGTAGAAAAAGACTGTCCGTTTGCTTTTGTCCATAATTGTCTGCCGGTACGATATTCAACTCTTGCAGCAAGGTCAAATACCTGTCCTTGAAGGAAGGGAGGTTCGTTTTTTGTCTTTTGTCCGGCTGAAATAAAAGAGTCGCCTTTTTCTTCTTATGCAGGGAGATGTAAATACCCTCCGGCTTTTGCATCATCGAATAAGGCATTTGGAAATGTTCCAAAATGAGGACGTAAAGTGCCGCTGCGGTTATATTATTATAGGTTTTTTTCTTGAATACGTCTTCAAATCCCGTCCACCCTTTTTCGACGAGGAGGAAGGTCTTGTGCAGGTGCTCATTAATGACTTTTGCCGCTCGTTTGGGCGATTTTTTTTGAATATTTCTATCGTCGAGGTATTGAAACAATCCCTCTAATTGTTTTTCTATGTAATTGACTGCCTCCTTGTTGATTTCAGGTGAAGTGGCAAGGTAGTGGGCGAGAAAATCATCTGTCTGATAGGGATTTTTTTTGTTGTAAAGATAGCGTTCATAAGTCGAATGGAAATTCAGCCCATTAGGAACATAACTATCCTGGCCCTGCAAAAGACCAATCATGTGCAATAGTAAAAAAAGGATTATATAGCGCATTTTTTAGCTTCGTGTTTTTGAGAAATATGTTCTTGTTGGGTTCAATGCGTGCTCCTACGCGGTATTATACTGCTTTTATTCCAAAAAGTTGCGGTTTTGGAATGGAAATTAGAATTAGAATTTGAAAAGTTGGTAGTAATGAGTTGTGAGTAATGGGTGGTGATAATTTGAAATTAGTATCAACAACTCAACAACTCAACAACTCAACAACTCAACAGCTCAATAACAAGAAACAAGAAACACTAAACCCGTCCAAATAAATCAAACTCCGTAGCATCTTCAATCAAAACGGTGGCAAAATCACCAATCCTGACATAATTCTGCTCGGCATTGACCAATACTTCATTATCGACCTCCGGGGAGTCTCCCTCTGTTCGTCCTATGAAAAATGCGCCTTCTTTTCTATCGAATAATACTTTTAATTTTTGTCCGATTTTAGCCTGATTTTTTTCCAGAGAGATGTCCTGCTGAATTTCCATAATGCGATTGGCGCGAGCTGCTTTTTCTTCAGTGGGGATATCGTCTTCCAGTTCGTAGGCAGGGGTATCCTCCTCGTGCGAATATTGAAATACGCCAAGCCTGTCAAACTTCATCTTTTGTACGAAGTCGCATAACTCTTCAAACTCCTCTTCCGTCTCTCCCGGAAAGCCCACCAACATAGTGGTACGCAAGGTGATGCCCGGTACTTTCTCTCTTGCCAGTCGTACTAGAGCCTCGGTCTCCTCTCTGGTGATTTGGCGTCTCATGCGTTTTAATACCTCGTTATTAGCGTGCTGTAGTGGCAGGTCGAGGTAGTTACAGACCTTTGATTGCCGTGCCATGACATCGAATATCTCAGTCGGAAATTTGGAAGGGTAGGCGTAGTGAAGCCGAATCCATTCGATGCCTTCTACTTCGCAAAGTGCATCCAATAATTCCGGCAGGGCTCTCTTTTTGTATAAATCCAATCCATAATAAGTCAGTTCCTGTGCGATGAGCAGGATTTCTTTGACGCCGCGTTGTGCCAGTGATTTTGCCTGTTCGACTAGGGCTTCGATAGGCTGGGAGATATGTCCGCCTCTCATGTCGGGTATGGCGCAGAAAGCACAGGTGCGATTGCAGCCTTCGGCAATCTTCAGATAGGCGTAATGGGGTGGGGTAGTGATAAGTCGCTCGCCGAGTAGTTCGTGTTTGTAATCGGCTTCGAGTGTCGCCAACAGATTGGGCAAATCAAGTGTACCAAAAAAGGCATCTACTTCCGGTATTTCCTTTTCCAAATCGTCCTTATATCGTTGCGAAAGGCATCCGGTGACGTATAATTTGCTGATGGATTGGTCTTTTTTCCTCGCTGCATAATCCAGAATGGTATTGATGGACTCTTCCTTGGCGACGTCGATAAAGCCGCAGGTGTTGATGATGATGATATTGGCATCTTCGTTATTGCTGTCGTGTTCTACCTCAAAATCATTACCTCTCAACTGCGTGATAAGTTGCTCCGAATCCACCAAATTCTTCGAGCAACCCAGGGTTATGACGTTGACTTTATTTTCCTTAAAAGACCTTGTCTTCATATTTTTATTGTTAATTATGAATATTGAGCGGTAAAGTTACGTTCTTTTTCAGATATCAATGATTGAATGCCTGCCTCACGACCGAAGGCTTGCCTCCCGACAGAAACGAGGGAGGGAGGGAGGATTGAATGATTGAAGGTTTCCCGATCCCTGAGCCTGTCTGCCACCGGCAACGCCAGGCAGGCTGAACGCAGTTTACGGAGAGAAGATCGGGGAGCGGGTTACGATGATAGAATGATAGAATGAGAAATGAGATTGGGAGACTTAGAGACGGAGAGACTGGGAGATTCTTTGCGCTCTCTACCGAGAACCTTAGCGCCCCTTTGCGAAACCTTAGCGCCCCTTAGCGGGAAAAATTGGAGACGGGGAGACAGAGGGACTGCGAGACCTTTAGCGCCCCTTAGCGGGAACTGAATGAATGAGAGAAAAATAACTTAAAATAAAAAAAATGAATCGTAAACTTTTTCTACTACCTTTTTTCTTCCTCGCCGGAATGCTATACGGGCAGGCAGGACTCACCGTTTACTATCAAATACAGGATGCGACGTATTGGAAAGTCATCCACCCCGATAATTCAGATGTCGGGCTGCTGGAACAGGCACCTGCATTTGCTTTGGATTACCACTTTCGCCCTTTTGAGGGGAAGCGCATTGAGCTATTCCCCGAATTGAGGATGGTAATGCCCACTGAGACGACCTTCGGACAAAATAAAACGTCTTTGGGCTTATACAGTTTTAATTTGAATACTAACCTTTATCCGCTTACTTTTAATGGAGATTGTCATTGCCCGACTTTTAGGAAGGAAAATCCGTTTTTTAAGAAAGGATTTTTTCTGCGTTTGTCGCCCGGTCTTAGCATCCTTCGCGAATCGGTATTTGACGGTACTTTGACGTTGAAAGCTACCCAGACCGTTTTTAGCTTAGGTATCGGCGGAGGTCTGGATATTGGTATCTCACCAAGATTGACAGTTACGCCTCTGTTCATGGTGCGTTTTTATCCCAAATATGATTTGAAAGGATTACCCAGAACCTATCCGGATTTGTGGTTTTTTGAAAAAAAGACATCAATTTTTACGCAATTTAACCCCGGTATTAGATTAGAATTTCAGTTTATAGAGGATTACTGAAATATCCTGAAATTAAAATAGATTAAATTTTATTTGTTTGTATAGTATTGATTATCATTGTTTTGTAATTTTTTAACAAATTATTTGTTCGTTTGTTGTTGTACCCTGAATTGGTATTTTGTCCTTTTATAATCACGGAAAGCCCCTTATCTTTGCCTTGTCAATGAAGAGAAATCTATTTTTTTTGTGACATAAATAAAATGACTTGATACAACATATAACTTGAATAACAGCGATTTAATTACAACTGGAATTTTTGAAAGGAGCGGGCTTTGATTCGCTCCTTTTTTTGTAATAACTTTTATTATCGCGCGCCAAATAATTTTGTCCCCACTCTTATCATGGTACTTCCCTCCTCCAATGCAATTTTGTAGTCACCGGACATTCCCATCGAGATAATCGAAAAATTGTCATCATCGACGAAGTAACTTTCTTTTATCCGGTCAAAAATACCCTTTAGTCGCCTGAACTCATCGCGTACCTGCTCCGTATCATCGGTAAATGTAGCCATTCCCATGACACCCCTGATTCGGATGTTGGGTAGGGGCTCTTGAAGGAGAGTATCCAATAATATGGTTACTTCGCTTTCGTGCAAGCCGGCTTTAGTTAACTCTTTTGCTACTTTTATTTCCAACAGACAGCTGATAGTACGGGTGTTTTTCGCAGCCTGTTTGTCTATTTCTCTTAGCAATTTCAAGCTATCAACAGAGTGAATGAGCTCGACAAATGAAGCGATGTATTTAACCTTGTTGCGCTGGAGGTGTCCTATCATGTGCCATTCGATATCCGAAGGCAATTCTTCGTGTTTTCTGACGAGTTCCTGCACCCTGTTTTCACCAAATATGCGCTG
>JALVDO010000142.1 GCA_027008975.1 Saprospiraceae bacterium
GTCCAAAATCTTTCAAAAACAATTGCTCATAACATTCCTCTCCTACCTCGAAGTCTTCGTCTATGGTCAGTGCTTCCGAAATTGAAATCTCTGCGTTGTCGTCTGTCACCTCTCCGTCGGGGACAATTTCTCGCACTCTCCACAGCTCCAAGTCTCCTTTTGTTGTATTGACAATGACGTCGAAGTTTTCATCCGTGCCATATTTTTTCTTAATCAGCGTCCTGAAAACATCTTCTAAAACTCTCACCATCGTAGGACGATCAATATTTTTTCCTGTTTTAAAATCGGAAAATGTATCTACCAAATTCATAGTTTACTAATTTGAAAACGAAATTTTGATTTTTGCTTTTTTTATATCTTTAAAAGCGATGCTTTTATTGATTATTTCTATTCTTTTCTTTTTGCCTTCTTTGATTCTTTCTTTGTAGGTAATCGTAATGCCATCATCTCTCACTGCCGACAGCGTTCCGACTGTCTTCTCCTCACCGTGTTTAATCTCGAGCTTTCGGCCGATATGCTTGGGATATTGCCTTGGGAATAGTAGCGAACGTTCAATCCCGGGCGATGAAACCTCCAGCGTATATTTCTCTCCGAGCCATCCGTTTTCGTCAATGTAGGATTCGAGGAACCGGCTTATGCGCTGGCAGGCTCGGAAAGTCACTCCTGAATCACTATCCACATAGACTTCGACTTTGTTATTCAGGTGATGCTTAATTTCTATAGGGAAAAAATCCTGAAATTCTTCCTCCTGAAATTTCTCCTCCAGGAGCTTTAGCAGCTTTTCTTCTATCACAGTTTAATGAATTAAAAAGAGGGAACAACCATTGCTCCCTCTTTCGTTATTTCCGCATTGCGCCGCAAATATACAGCTTTTTTTTAATTGATGCCACTTTTTTGTCAGATTGATTTTTTCTTTTCTGTAATCCCTTCTATAATGAGTGATATTACAACCTGCTTGTTTTTCAAGAAAACCCCCTGATTTATTAGAAAAAAACTAAAAAAACTAATTTTTTTTAGAAAAAAACTTGACATAATGTAAAAATGCCCTTAGTTTTGCAATCAACAAGGGCGAAAAAACACAAAAAAAGATAACGGTCACACTTTGTTAGCAGTAGTGGTTGTTGTAAGATATAATTTGGTTTTATTTGGTTAGGGCAGAGGTAATACTATCGAGTGTTACCTCTTTTTTTTTGCGACAGGGGTAGGAATGGACGACCAACAGCCTGCCTCCCGACAGAAAGGAGGGAGGGAGTGCCCGCAGGGCGGAACCCATGGATGACCCGCCCGGTCGCCCTCCTAAATTAAAGAATAACCAATAGCATCTGCATAAAATCAATTTTTATCTCGATTAAAACATGCCTTATATATAGAAAGGATGTACTTTTGCGTTCTCAAATTTCATATAAAATGTAGAAAAGAATGATGAAGGTATATAATTTTAGTGCAGGTCCTGCGATTCTTCCGCAAAGTGTCATGCAACAGGCAGGTGAAGCCGCTATTGATTACAACGGTATAGGCTTATCCATTTTGGAAATATCGCACAGAAGCCCTGAATTTGTGGCGGTCATGGACGAGGCGGTCAGTCTGGTCAAAGAACTTTTGAAACTTCCTGATAATTACGAGGTATTGTTTCTGTCGGGAGGAGCCAGCTCTCAGTTCTTCATGACGGCGATGAACCTGTTGGGGGATAATGATAAGGCTTATTATGTCAATACGGGTACTTGGTCGAAAAAAGCGATCAAAGAAGCAATGGCTTTTGGACAGGTGACCGTACTTGCCTCATCGGAGGATAAGAAATTCAGTTATATTCCCAAAGGATATGATATCCCCGACGATGGAAAATATTTACACATCACGAGTAATAATACGGTAGCAGGTACGCAGTATCGCGAATTTCCGGCAACGACGATGCCCATCGTATGTGATATGTCTTCAGATATCTTCAGCAGGGAGATAGATGTTTCAAAGTTTGGTATTATTTACGCCGGTGCGCAAAAGAATATGGGACCAGCAGGTACGACCCTCGTCATCGTGAATAAAGACCTGTTGGGTAAGATTGACCGAAAGATTCCGACCATGCTGGACTACCGGACGCATATCGAAAAAGGCTCTATGTTCAACACTCCTCCGGTATTCCCAATATACGTGAGTATGCTGACGATGCGATGGCTCAAAGACAATGGCGGGATTGCAGCAATGGAAAAGCGAAATGCTGAAAAAGCAAAATTGCTCTATGACGAAATCGACCGCAATCCGTTCTTCCGGGGATTGACCGCAAAAGAGGACAGGTCATTAATGAATGTCACCTTTGAGACGACTAATCCGAATGATTATGATACGTTCCTGAAAGCGGCAACGGAAGCCAATTGTTCGGGGATAAAAGGTCATCGCTCGGTGGGAGGATTTAGAGCATCTATTTATAATGCCATGCCGATTGAGGGCGTACAGGCATTAGTGGATGTGATGAAGTCCATGTAGCATGGGTGGTGGATGCGCTTCTATTCCACTCGAATCAATTGTGTAGCGATAATGGAGACGATGCAATAGCCGGTAAAATAATAGAAACCCTCGTGTAATTGGGCGTGGATATTATCATCTGAACGGGTTGCGAGAAAGGCAAGGAATACTCCCACGACAAAGACGTCTGCCATTGACCATTTGCTGATACGGGCGACAAACCGGTGTATGCCCGCCCGGTTTTTTATAGAAGGTACAAGGAGAACCAGTAGTAGTAGTATTGCCTTAATAATGGGCACCATGACGCTAAAGAGCAGTATCAAGAAGGCAACCAGGTGATTGTTGTTGTCAAAAAGTGTCTGGATGGTGCTGATAATACTTTGTGTCGTATCGTGCAGGGATATTTCTCCAAGTAATGGTATCTTCGCTCCAATGTGAATGCTCAATATAGGGCGGAGTAAGCCCGGGAAAAGCAATATTAAAGAGATGATTATCAGGGTAACGGCAATTTTATTGAGTCGATTCATTGGATAGATTATTTCTGCAAAAATAGTTTTTTGTGTTAAAACCGTATTTAAATAAGGATAAAATCGAAGCAGGATGTGACGAAGCCGGGCGGGGTTGTCTTGCAGGTCCCGTTTATGCTGCTGCGGTCATATTGCCAACCGACTTCAAATTGCCCTTATTAAATGACTCGAAAAAAATGACGGAGAAACAGCGATACGCTGCTCGTGAAGTCATCATCAAAGAAGCAATTGCCTGGGCAGTAGGTGTTGTTGATCCCCGGGAGATTGACAAGATAAATATTCTGAATGCATCTATTCTGGCGATGCACCGCGCCTTGGACAAACTGGATGTGCGCCCCAATCACCTGTTAGTCGATGGCAACCGCTTCAAGCCTTATCATCAAATTCCATTCGATTGTATCATCAAGGGAGACGGACGTTTTTCATCCATTGCCGCAGCTTCCGTTTTGGCAAAAACCTTCCGGGATGATTATATGCTGAAAATTGCAGATGAATACCCGGCCTACTCATGGGATAAAAACAAGGGCTACCCAACCAAGGCACATCGCGCTGCAATATTAACTGATGGTGCTTGTCGGTATCATCGTCGTTCGTTCCGGTTATTACCGAATACTACACAGGGTCGCTTGTTCTAAATATGCGCTGATAAAAAAGAAAAAATGCACTACAATAAAAAAGAAAAGAAGAAGAAGGCGGACATTATATATGGCAGACATCCCGTTCTGGAAGGGATTGAAAATGGAGTAAACCTCGAAAAGGTATTCTTGCAACAAGGTACAAGGGGAGATTTTGAGAAACAACTTCGGGGCTTGTGCAGGCAGCATGAAATACCTCTGCAAGTCATCCCAAAGGAGCGCATGAATAAATGGACGCGACAAAACCACCAGGGCGTCATTGGAATCATAGGATTGATAAGATACTACAAACTAGAGGATGTATTACCCGGCATTTACGAAAAAAACGAGGCGCCCTTTATCGTATTGCTGGATGGCGTGACCGATGTCCGCAACTTTGGTGCCATTGCCCGCTCAGCGGAGATCTGCGGTGCCCATGCCATCGTCGTCCCAAATAAGGGAACGGCACAAATCAACTCCGAAGCGATGAAAACTTCAGCAGGAGCACTGAATATTATCCCCGTCTGTCGGGATACCAGCATCGTCAATGCGATTAAGACCCTACAACTGTCGGGTGTGCAAGTGCTGGCCAGTAGCCTTGATGCGAAGAAACCATTACACCAATTCGATCTGACCAATCCGGTCGCTTTGGTACTGGGGGCAGAAGGAGAAGGCATCTCCCAACAGGTACTTCGCGCTGCCGATGAGGTGTTTATCATCCCGCAGAAAGGCCAGACTGATTCCTTTAATGTGTCTGTTGCCGGAGGTATTATGTTTTATGAGGTTATGAAAGGGAGGATGGGGTGAAGAGGCGAAGGGGCGAGTGGGCGATTGAGCGAGTGGGCGAGTGGGTGAGTGGGCGAAAGGGTGAAGGGAGAGAATGATAGAATGATAGAATGTGAGAATGTG
>JALVDO010000143.1 GCA_027008975.1 Saprospiraceae bacterium
AAGGTTACCGTTGTGAGATGGGCTCAGGAGATGTTCTGTACTTTAATGAAGAGGGGCGTATTTTGGTCTTTGGAGAAGACTTTGAGTTCAGAGGTCCACACGGGCATTTTGGACCACATGGTCCGTGTCATCATCCACGTAGGGGATTTGGTCATCGATTGCCCATCGAAGAACTCCCGACAGCCATAACCGACTATATTGCAGAGAATTATCCGGATAGTGAAATCAAAAAAGCACGGATAACACAAAATGGAAATATTTTTGTTGCATTGCGGCCATTTATTGTCCTAAAGTTTGATGCTGATGGTAATTTTGTTGAGGAAGTTTCGCCCCTGCACAACTGCCATCGTCCCTGCAACCGATTAGAGATGGAGGAATTGCCGGCAGTAGTTAGTGAATATATCTCCACTAATTTCCCCGATGCAGAGTTTAAGGCTGCTTGTGATAGGGGAGAGCGAATCGCCGTTTTTATGCGCACCGAAGGTGGACGACTAATTCTCGTATTCAATGCGGAGACCGGTGAATTATTGTTCCAAAGGGGAGGTTAATAGTCGCTCCCTAATAAGAATTTGAAGTTGTATTGTTAGAGGTTTCGGGCATTGCCCGAAGCCTTTTTTTATTGGGGGTGTTGAGGAGGATAACTCGAAATGGGGTATGTTTTATTTGTATTTCACAAACACCCAAAAAAACTTCTTTTTTTTAGCGCTATTTCAATCAAACCCTGGAATCTTTAAAAATTTTCAAATAAAATATATTTTATTTAGATTCAGTCTAAATTGCATTGCCGTTTAAAAATTTTAACCAATGCCTTTCTTTTTTTAGACAAAAGCAATGTATTATTGTCCTTGATTTGAAAAAGATAAGCTAATATTCTTTATTTTCAATTTTTTTTGAAAATAAATGCTTTGAATTAGTTGGATTAATTGAACACACCGCCTGCTGAATTTAGCTTCAAGGATAGCAGGGCTAAGTAGTTAAAAAATACAAATAGAATGAAGTACGGATTTATTATTGACAATCGAAAGTGTATTGGTTGCCATGCCTGTACGACTGCCTGTAAGTCGGAGCACGACGTTGCGGTAGGAGTCAATCGGACGTGGGTCAAATACATCGAAAAGGGAGTCTTCCCGGAGTCGCGCAGATTGTTTTCGGTGATGCGATGTAACCATTGTACAGATGCCCCCTGCGTAGAAATTTGCCCGGTAGAGGCGCTATTCGCAAGACCTGACGGAATTGTAGATTTTGATAATCGAAGGTGTATAGCCTGCAAGTCCTGTACTCAGGCTTGCCCTTATGATGCTATCTATATCGACCCAAAAACAAACACGGCTGCCAAGTGCAACTACTGTGCGCACCGAATTGATATCGGGTTGGAGCCCGCTTGTGTGAATGTATGCCCCGAGCATGCCATCATTTCCGGCGATATGGAGAATCCTGAAACGGAAATTGCTCAATTGCTTTCCCGCCAGCAAGTGCGCGTGCGAAAGGCGGAGAAGGGGACACACCCAAATCTATTCTATATAGATGGTGACGAAGCTTCTCTGACACCTTCCGAAGCGCTGAATGATGCCTCTATGTGGAGTGCTCAGACCCTTGGTGTCGGGCACTATGCCAAAGAAGCAGAGAAGTTGGCATTCAGCAATCCCGATGTCATTTCCGTCATTCAAAAGAGCAATCACGAGAACGAAAATGAAGGAGCAACCATCCTAGATGTGATGAGAGGTAAGCCGCGTCGTGCGTATGCCGCCCCTCAAAAAGGGGTACTTTGGGGCTGGGAAGTATCCGGTTATGTACTGACCAAAGCGATTTCGGCAGGTGCCTTTTTGGTAATGCTTTTGGCCACCTTCTTTGGAAAGCAATTAATATCTGACACCACTTATTGGTGGACACTTGGTCTGGGTTTGTTCTTCCTCACCGCCACCGGTGCATTACTCGTAATGGACTTGGATCAGCCAAAGCGGTTCCTCAACGTATTGCTGCGACCACAATGGAAGTCGTGGTTGGTACGCGGTGGATATGCGATTACTGCCTATGGTGGATTGCTGACGGTACTGGGGCTCATCAAATACTTCGATCTCGGCGCCGCACTGGAAACTCCGGTTATGTATCTGACAGGTGCAATTGGGGTATTAGTGGCGATTTATACAGCCTTTTTGTTTGCGCAGGCTAAGGGACGCGATTTTTGGCAAAGCCCGACTTTGGTCATCCACATGCTGGTTCACAGTTTTATGGCAGGGGCGGCTGCTTTTGGTATTTTATCCTTGTTCGCCGATGATAACGCCTCTTGGTTGTCATTCTTAAAGACGGTATTGATTGCGAGTATATTGATTAATTTCTTTACTATCCTTGTAGAAATAACCATTTCTCACCCTACTTCAGATGCGAAGAAAACGGTGAAGATGATTACCAAGGGTTATTATAAAAATTTGTTTTGGGGAGGTGTAATGATTTTCGGAAATATACTTCCGCTTGTATTACTGCTGGCAATGGATGCTTCGCCTATGATGATGGCTGTAACGGGCATTATCACCATTATCGGTATCTACTTTACGGAGAAGATATGGATTGAAGCTCCTCAACGCTTGCCGTTGTCGTAGTATGGAAAATGAATAAAAATTTTGATGAATTACAAAAAAATCAAAAATAATGGGCTATAAAAAACCATCATTTATAGAAAAATTGGCTGAAAAAGTCGGATTGATTCCCGACCTGCACAGCGATAACGAGACCCCTGTGGAAAGGTTGACCGAGGAGGGAGTACAAACCAATTTTCCACCGCCGGAGCAATGGAACGACTGGGTAGAATACGAAGCCAAATCATGGCCTCGAAAGGACAAAAAGCACTATACCATCGTCCCGACGACCTGCTTCAACTGTGAGTCGGCTTGTGGATTGACCGCTTTCATAGATAAGGAGACGAATACCGTCCGGAAGCTGGAGGGGAATCCCTACCATCCCGGCAGTAGAGGGCGTAACTGCGCCAAAGGACCGGCGACCATCAACCAGCTTACAGATCCGGATAGGATACTGTACCCGCTCAAGCGAAAGGGCGAGCGAGGCGGTGGGGAGTGGGAACGCATCACTTGGGACCAGGCACTGGACGAAATATCCGCTAAAATCAGAAAAGCGATTAAAGAAGGAAGGCAAAATCAGGTCGCCTACCACGTTGGTCGCCCCGGACACGAGGGTTACGCCAATCGCGTGCTACAGTCGTGGGGTATTGACGGACACAATAGCCATACGAATATCTGCTCAGGTGGTGCGCGTACCGGCTATGCACTTTGGTATGGGCACGACCGCCCATCACCTGACCACACCAACGCCAAATTTATTCTCCTGATTTCGGCACACTTGGAGAGTGGCCATTACTTCAATCCGCACGCACAGCGTATTATTGAAGCAAAGATGAAGGGCGCGAAGCTGGCAACGATGGATCCCCGCCTATCCAACACGGCGAGTATGTCCGACTATTGGCTGCCGACTTATCCCGGCTCCGAAGTGACATTGATGTTTGCTTGGATTAAGATATTGTTGGAGGAGAAACTCTACAATCGGGAGTATATGGAGAAGTGGGTCAACTGGCAGGAATACTTAGAGAAAGTACACCCCGATGCTCCACAGACTTTTGACACTTTTATTGAAAAATTAATTGAAGAATACAAGGAGTTTACACCCGAGTTTGCGGCGAAGGAAAGTGGCTGCGACGTCGATATGATACGAGAGATTGCGTATAAAATCGGTGAGGCAGGAACCAGATTTGCGACGCACACTTGGCGCTCGGCTTCCATCGGCAACCTTGGTGGATGGGCAGTATCCCGTGCTTTGCACTTCCTGAATGTCGTAGTCGGTAGCGTAGGAGCAGTGGGAGGTACTTCACCTAACAGCTGGAGTAAGTTCAAGCCCGAATTCTTTGATGTGCCTCCGGGGCAACGCTTTTGGAATGAGTTGCACTTCCCGAATGAGTACCCATTGTCATTCTTTGAGATGAGTTTCTTGCTGCCACACTTCCTAAAAGAAGGTCGGGGTAAAATGGATGTCTATTTTTCAAGAGTATTCAATCCGGTCTGGACTTATCCCGATGGGTTTACCTGGATGGAATCCTTCTTAGACGAAAACCAATTCGGTACGCATATCGCTCTGACACCGACCTGGAATGAGACGGCATTTTTTGCCGATTACGTACTGCCGATGGGATTGGCTTCGGAGCGGCACGACATCAACAGCTACGCAACACACGGCGGTAAGTGGGTGGCATTCCGACAGCCCGTTTTGCGCGAGGCAGCGAGAAGACAAGGGAAGCAGGTCGAATTTACCTATGAGGTGAACCCGGGCGAAGTTTGGGAAGAAGACGAGTTTTGGATTGAATTATCCTGGCGTATCGACAAGGATGGCGATATGGGGATTCGGGAGCACTTTATCTCCCCTTACCGCAAGGGAGAAAAAATCAATATTGATGAGTACTACCAATACATCTTTGAGCGTATAAAAGGATTGCCCGAAGCAGCT
>JALVDO010000144.1 GCA_027008975.1 Saprospiraceae bacterium
CTCGTCGCAGGCGGGATTACGGCTTTGTTTTATTTGGTGTTGGGGGTGTTGGGGTGAGAGTTAAAACAAACTAGCATAATAAGCCGCGCCAATCGTTCCGGCAGCATTGCGCAATGGTGTGGGAAACACCTTCGCACGAGGATTTAAGTACGCCTCGTACTTGTCGAATTTTTTGCTAACACCACCACCGAGAATAATATTATTCGGAGAGAAAATCCGGTCGATGTGGTGGAGAAATTCATTAAGGCGACCACCCCATTCTTTCCAGGAGAGTTTCTCCTTTTTCCGAACGGCATTGGAGCAGTAGTGCTCTGCAATATCTCCCTTAAAAAATAGATGGCCAAGCTCCGAATTAGGTATCAACGTTTGATTGATAAACAGACCGGAGCCTATTCCTGTTCCCAGTGTCAAAACAATATTCACACCCTTCAACTGCTGACCGACACCGTATAACATAATGGCGTATCCGGCTGCATCGGCATCATTGGTTACCTTCACCGGACACCCCGTCGCCTCGGAAAATAATTCTTCGATATTCACACCGATCCAGCTTTTATCAATATTGGTTGCTGTATAGGCAACTCCGTCTTTTACAATAGCCGGAAAGCCACAGCCAATAGGTCCGTGCCAATTATGAATTTCTACTAATTGCTTAAGCCCTTTGGCGATGTTTTTAGGTGTTGGGGGCTGGGGGGTCAGTATCCGCTTACGCTCGGTTTGTAACGCTCCCGATACGACATCTACGACGCCCGCTTTCATTCCGGTACCTCCTACATCTACACCTAAAATTAGCTTTTCCTTCATTTTCCTGATTTTCCTTTATCTAATAACCTCCATTATCATCCAAATATCCTCTAAAGGACGATCTCTGCCATTGGTTTTTTGTGCTGCTATTTTATCTATTACATCCATCCCTTCGATGACACGCCCAAAGACGGTATATTCGTGATCTAAAAACGGTGTGCCGCCGTATTTGAGGTAGGCATCCCGTTGAGCTTTCCCGTACCGAATGCCCTTTTGCGCTTCCAGCTTATCTAATGTTTCTGCCGTAACGGGACTCCCCTGTACGATGTAAAACTGCGAGCCGGAAGAGCTGCGCTTTGGGTTGACGTTATCAGGAAGCCTTGCTCCTGCCAAAGCTCCCCTAATGTGTACCAGCGAATCAACAAATTCTGCCGGAATGGTATAACCCGGTCCGCCCATACCAAGCGGCTTTGCCATTGGAGCATTCTTAGAGTTCGGGTCGCCCCCCTGCACCATAAAGCCCTGAATGACTCGATGAAATAACAGGCTGTCGTAGAAGTGATTTTCCACCAGTTTTATAAAGTTATCCTGATGCCTTGGTGTCTGGTCATATAACTGTATTAACACATCCCCATAAGGTGTTTTCATAGAGACTAAACACTCCAGCGGCGCATCAACGACTAACTTTGATTGTTTGACAACCACTTTGTTTTTCTTATTGATAGCTTTAAGCTTCACCGTGTAATTCCCGGAAGACAAATAGCGATGTACCGGATTTTTTTCCTCTGAAGTTGTACCATCTCCAAAGTCCCACTCATAACGTTCTGCCTTTTCGGATGTATTGTTGAATTGAATATCACTCGGTGCCGTCGGCACGCCCGAATAGGTAAAAACCGCTACAGGCTTACTACAAGAGGTCAGTAGCAGTAACACACCGAGGATAATACCTTCCGGTAATTTTTTTTTGTTAAATATATTCATGGTTTTAAAAATAAATTATAATAAAACTTAATGCTCAAGGAACACCAAACAAGGAACAAAGAACACCAAACACCCTACTCATGAACAATCCGCACCGTCATCTTAATATCTTCAATCGGGCGATTATTGCTATCTACCTGCACTTCTGTTATCTTATCGACGACATCCATTCCCTCCAGTACCTTTCCAAATACGGTATAGTCTCCGTCTAATTGTGGAGTGCCACCTTTTTGCTCGTAATACTCAATTTGTTCCGGCGTATATTTAAGTCCTTTTTGTTGCTCCCTGTTTTTGAGATACTCCGCCTGGACAGGTCTGCCTTGTACAATATAAAACTGAGAACCGGAGGATCGTTTCTGTGGATTAGGCGTTCTGGCTGCCGCCAATGCTCCCCTGAAATGTGGCGCTCCTATTTCGGCCTCAATAGTATAGCCGGGATTTCCTCTTCCCAACTGTACGCCGGGAGGGGCGGTTTTTGAATCGGGGTCTCCCCCTTGTATCATAAATCCCTTTATCACCCTGTGAAAAAGGGTACCATCGTAAAATCCTGCTTTTGCCAATTTGATAAAGTTATCACGGTGCTTGGGAGTAGAATCAAACAGCAGCACTTTAATCTTGCCAAAATTCGTTTCAATTTCTGCAACGGTTCCCTGATTTTTCTCGGTGCAAGCCGCTAAAAAGAACGCGATGAAAGAGAACAAAAAGACCTTCTTCATTAGTTGTAAATTTTAATTTCGTCACGAAAATAGTGAATAGCCTGCTTTTTTAAAATTTTCTCCTGATTTTTGACGCCTTTTTCTTCAATGGGGCGTAGCAACTTCCAGTGCGGCCAGCCATCATCATCGATTTTTTCCAGTTCGTAATATCCAAGACGACTCAACAATCGACAGACGGCTATATGCATCAAATCTTGTTTCTCTTCTTTACTGTAGCTTTCTTTTATTTGCCCCAACTCCTGTATTCCTATCAGGAATAATATGGCATTTAAGTCCGGTAATCGCTTCTTCCCAAACCGCTCCTTTATCTTCCTGCGAAGCCTCCCCCATTCAAAATCTAATTCCCAGTCTTCCATGTTTTTTTTAATTTTGTATTCTTGTATTCAATACGTATTCATCCATTTCGTTTCAAAATCCGGCTCGGGGATCTTCACTTCCTCCGATTGTCATCGGCGTTCAGCTCCCCGATCCTAAATCCGTGTTTCCTCTCATCCAACTCCACTTTTAAATTTAGCCTTTATAATTTTAAATTTAGCCTTTGCAAATTCGGCTTAGCAATCTTCCTCATACTTCGTCAGCTTACCAATCCGAATTCTATCATTCTAACCCTTCAATAACGCTTTCAATTCCTTCATCTCGTCCCGATAAGCAGCCGCGGAGAAAAAATCCAGTTCCTTAGCTGCCTTTTTCATTTTCTTTTCCGCTTCCGCAATCATCCGTTCGAGTTGCTCCGGCGATGCGTAGGCAACGACGGGGTCAGCAGCGAGGCTCGCCTTATCTGGTTCGACATAAGCCTCGGGCATTTCCGGGCGAATATCGAGGATGGATTTTTGGCTTTTAATTTCTGCTTTCGATTTGGTGATTGTTGTCGGAGTGATGCCGTGTTTTTCATTATACGCCATCTGTACGGATCGTCGTCGATTCGTCTCATCAATGGTACTTTGCATGGATTTGGTTACCTTATCAGCGTAAAAAATAACCAATCCGTTGGCATTTCTAGCCGCCCGGCCTGCTGTCTGAGTAAGTGAGCGAACATTTCTCAAAAAACCTTCTTTATCGGCATCAAGGATGGCAACCAATGACACTTCCGGCAAATCCAATCCTTCCCGCAAAAGATTGACGCCAACCAAAACATCAAATTCCCCCAAACGCAAATCCCGGATGATTTCCACCCGCTCCATCGTGTCAACCTCCGAGTGGATATACCGCACCTTGATATTCAAATCAGTCAGGTAACGAGTCAATTCTTCTGCCATTCTCTTCGTGAGGGTCGTGATGAGTACCCGCTCTTCTTTTTGCGTTCTCTTCCGGATTTCCTCCAGCAAATCATCAATCTGATTAAGACTCGGTCGCACTTCAATTGGCGGATCGAGTAGTCCGGTCGGACGGATAATCTGCTCGACAAAAGAACCTTCTGTCTGTTGCAACTCATAATCACCCGGCGTTGCGCTAACAAAAATCACCTGATTGATAAGGCTTTCAAATTCCGTAAAGTTCAAAGGGCGATTATCCATCGCGGAGGGCAACCGAAAGCCATTATTGACCAGACTTAACTTGCGGGCGCGATCGCCACCGTGCATCCCCCTCACCTGAGGAATGGTCACATGGCTTTCATCTACAATCATCAGAAAATCATCCGGAAAATAGTCTAACAAACAAAATGGTCTTGTCCCTTGTTTTCTCCTATCAAAAAAGCGGGAATAGTTTTCCACCCCATTACAATAGCCCAACTCCTTTATCATTTCCAGATCAAAATTGGTACGCTCCCTAATCCGTTTGGCCTCTAAAAGTTGCCCTTCCCGCTCGAAGTACCGTTCCTGACGATACAGTTCATCCTCAATCTCTCTTACAATTTGGTTCATTCTGTCCCTTGGCGCTATGTATAAATTTGCAGGAAAAATAGCAACGTTTGTGATAACTTCAATCCGTTTACCGGACACCACGTCAATCATTTCGATTTCTTCGATTTCATCATCGAAAAAGACGACCCTATAACCAAAGTCCACGTATGGCAAATTAATATCTACTGTATCTCCCCGCACCCTGAAAGT
>JALVDO010000145.1 GCA_027008975.1 Saprospiraceae bacterium
GAGGTGTTGAACAATGATGTCAAATCTGCTTTGATTACCTATGATTTGATGGAGCAAAAATTTGGCTTCAATGAGAAAATCGCCAGGCGAAAACACAGCTTATACGTCGGTAACGGCGAACTAAAAAAAGCTGCACATGAATTTGAAAAGCTAATCACTCAGGAGCCAACCAACGTCGAATACCGGCTCGCACTCGCCGAATTTTACGAAGCACATAACCAACCAAAAAAGGCGAAGAGCGCCTATGAAGAAATCATCAAAATCGATCCCGACAATCCAAGGGCAAAAGTGGCCTTGACGGCTGATTATAATCCTAAGAAGCGGGATGAAACCAACTATATTAATTCCCTGAAAGCACTATTTGCACAAAAGAATGTTGACATTGACCTGAAGATAAGCAAGCTCTATCCCATCATTCAGGAGGTCGCCCAAAATAAGGATACCGAGTTGGCAGCTAAAGGGTTGGAATTAAGTGCCATCCTCGAACAAACGCACCCCGAAGAAGCAAAAGCTTATGCCGTTTCAGGTGATTTTCTTTACTTTAGCAATCAGCTTGAACCGGCATTGAAAAAGTATCAAAAAACCCTCGAACTCAACAAAAACAACTTCATTGTATGGGAGAATGTAATGAACATCCTTTGGGAGCTGAAGCAGGTAAAACAATTGAGACAAACAAGTGAGGATGCACTCGACCTCTTTCCGAACAAAGCGATTGCCTACTATATGTATGCCCTTGCCGCCAATGAAGAAGGTGATGGTGGCGAAGCACTTAATATGCTACAGCAGGCAGTACTGATGACGGGTAAAAATCCGCCGCTAAAATTTAAAATACTCGTCCTTCAAGGAGACATTTATTGCAAGCAAGGCAAAAATGATAAAGCGACTAAAGCGTATGACAAAGCCGCAGCGCTCAACCCGGATATGAGGGTAGAAAGAAAATGTAAAATATAAAATAGAAATGCAAAAACCATTAATATCAATAGTATTGCTTTTATCCCTCTTTTTGCTAGGGCAGAGTTGTAATGTAGGAAAAAAAATAACCAAGTCTCCCGACAAAATGAGCGCGAATGAGCTTATTTCCTACCTCAACACCCATCAAAATAAAGTTGATTGGCTCTACGGTAAGGCAAAAATTAATCTGGATCACCCTGATTTGAGTATGTCATTTTCTTCAACCATTAAACTGGAAAATGGGAAAAACCTGTGGGCGAATGGGAAAAAAATTGGTTTTGAAGCAGGGCGCGTTTTGATTCGTGAAGATTCTGTTTTTGCGATTAATCGCCTCGATAAAACCTATCTTGCCGAGGGGCTGGACTATTTGTCCAAGAACAATCTTCCGGAAGGCTTGCCTGCCGTCCAGCAATTGCTTTTAGGAAATCCCGTTTTGCCCATGGACGAAAGCTATAGTGTGGAAAAGACACATAACGGCATCAAAATTAGCGGACAATATAAGGATGTCGATTTGGTTTATTACTATCAAATGCCGGCTTTGATACTCGACAAAGTCATTTTTTCACAAAAAGAAGAAAAGAAAAAACTGGAAATAACACTAGGAGAGTACGCTATGATTGATGACAAAGTAAATTTTCCTTACCTTCGTGACATTTCCATTCAGGACGGAAACCAGCGATATGGCGCAGAAGTGAGATTCACTAAAGTAGAAATTGATGTACCACAGGAAATTAAGTTTAAAATCCCTCCGCATTATTCTAAGATTTCCTTTTAGTCACAAAGGAGTCGTCGCCTGTTTGTTTTTCCTGTTGCTGACCGTTTATCTTCCTGCACAAACCCGACAGCAACTGGAGAGAAAGCGCACCGAACTGGAGCGCGAAATACAAGCAAGCACGGAGAAGCTAGGTAATATTCAAAAGGACAAGCACTCCAAACTGGAGCAATACGTCGGCATTAAAGCAAGGGTGGAAAAACGAAGAAAACTCCTGACTACTTTCCAGCAGGAAATTGACCTACTGGATTCCCTGTCTCTCGCTTCGCAGTCCTCCATTGATTCCCTGCTAGTAATTCGGGAAAAGATAAAAAAACAATACGCCTCCCTCCTTCAAACTGCCTACCGGATGAAAACAGGTGAAAGTACCTGGCAATTTATCTTCTCAGCCTCCTCCTTCAACGATGCCTATAAACGGTGGCAATACCTTCAACAATACAAATCAGCTATCCGCCAACACGCGGCTGCATTGAAAGAAACGCAGCAAAAACTCCAAGCACAACAATCCAAAATTGAAGAGCAGCGCAGCTCAAAGGTACAATTACTGACCACCCAGCAACAACAATATCAAGCAATAGAAAAAGACCTCAAACAGACCAATCTATTGATAAAAAAACTAGATAACAACGAAAAAAAGCTTGCCGCCAATCTGGAAAAGCAAAAAAAAGCCTTCCGCCAATTAAATGCTGCCATCGAAAAAGCCATCCAACGAGAGATTGAGTTGCAAAAAGTAAAGGCTCCTCAAAAAAGCACCGTTGAGAAAGAAAAAGAAGTATCCACCAATAATGGTTTTGCCGCGAGCAAGGGGCAATTGCCCTGGCCTGTGTCCGGAGGGAAGGTTATTAGCAATTTCGGGCGGCATCCGCATCCCAAAATAAAATCTGTCGAAATCATTAATAACGGTATCGACCTTAAGGCCAAAAATGGGGCTTCCGTCAAATGTATTTACGAAGGAAAAGTCGTAAGTACTCAAAGAGTGCCCGGATACAAAAATACGGTCATTATTCGCCATGCTAATTATTACACCGTCTATTCCAATATGGCAAAAATCAGCGTCAGAAGAGGCGACCTCATCGCATCCGGACAATCAATAGGCCGTCTTGGCAGCGATGGCAATCTGCATTTTGAGATTTGGCACAATAAAGAAAGGGTCAACCCTGTTCGATGGATTCGATGATAAGTTGTCATTATGTAGCAAAAACTATCGTTGCCATACTCAATTTCACCCCGGGAATCTCCAACAACTTCACCCCGCAGGCTTCGAGTGTCGCCCCTGTTGTGATGACGTCATCGACAAGCAGAATATGTTTGCCCTGCATTCGCCCGGGCTTATATACCTCAAAGGCGTCGAGGACATTTGCCAGACGTTCAGCTCTTGATTTCTTTGTTTGCGTCTCGGTATAAACCCGGCGCTTGAGTCCATCGGGATAGTGGGGTATTCCCATGCTTTGAGAGAGCCCCTTTGCAAACAGGTCACTTTGGTTAAAACCTCTTTTATGCAATTTTCGAGGATGGAGTGGTACGGGGACGATGCAATCAATATCTCGAAATAAGGGGCTTTCCAACAACTGATGACCATAGTAGATGCCCAGTTCCACCCCCACATTAGTCTTGCCCTTGTACTTTAATTCATGGATGAGATGTTGCACCTTACCCTTTTTAGTGAATCGGAAAAGCGAAGCACCGGCAAACAGCTCTAATCGTCCCCAGAAACGATGGGTAAATTCGTTCTCCTGATGCAAGTGAAAATTAGTTTTCGGCAATTGTTGTTGACAACGGACACACAATATCTCCTTGTCCATAACGGACTTCTTCCTGCACGCCAGGCATAAGTGCGGAAAGAATAATCTATAAAATTGTCTGAAATGCTTACTCAATGTATTCATAACAGCCGATATCAGGGTCTCCTACTCTTGCGTTGCCATCGAGGTCAAGGGGAATATCCGGAATCAATTTCCCTTTGTCTGTAGCAATCGAAAGCGTATCGAGGTGGTAATCATCCATTTCTCTGTCTTTAAACAGGTTTCCTTCCTTTTTATCCTGGATGCAATTACTGCAAATTGTCTCGTAAAAATCAGCATATAATCCCTGATTGTCGGTCAATAACTTATCCGTTCGCACAATGCAGTTTTCGAGTGTAACATTAAAAAATGCGGCATTCTCCCTGTCAAAATCATCTGATAATTTCACCTCATCTTTTTTTGAACCGGTAATAATACAATTCACCAATGTTGCCTTCAAAGGCTTATTTTCCCTGATGCCACAGTTTTCATTACCGACTTTATAGCAAAAGAAATTCCCCATACTAATCGCCGCTGCATTCCCGCCATAGCTGGCGATGGTACAATGCCTGAAAGTATAATTACCTCCGAGAATAAATTGTAGGGCATCTGCACCATTATTATACAACAGACAATTATCGGCATTTATCTCACTATCAAATCCGATGACGCCGCCACCGCCCGTATTGTGGAATTGGGAGTTATTCACCCGAACAGAAGAGAGCGAATCGGCATAAAGACCAAAAGCACTGTTTTTGATGATGGCATGGTCAATGGTATGCCCCTTGGATTTTTTGCCGAGGATGATTCCGTACCATTGCGCGGGCTCATCAGCGAAGACTTCCTCAAGACGATCGCCTTGAAAGACGACCGGATTTTCCAATGTTCCTTCGATGCTGAGCTTTCCATGCTCCAGAAAGTAAAGAATACCATCGTTGAATATGCCGAATAGATCATTGCGTGCCACCCCTCCGTGTACG
>JALVDO010000146.1 GCA_027008975.1 Saprospiraceae bacterium
CTAAGCGTAAGGGTACTGATAGGCGTGTGATTAAATGCGTTTATATCGCCCTCCCAAAGCTCGTTGGTCTCCTTCCAGTTGCTCAGGATGACATCCCTATCCGGGGTATCAACAATGCCATTGCCGTCACAATCAGCATATTTGAAGTTAATATGGGTTTGAGGAGTCTCTCCGTTCCAGCTATTCGCCGATTGTCCAATCCAGTTATCCGAGGCGCCTGCCCGTGCATCCCCCGTATTTCCGAAGGCAAATCCGATATTAAGCAGGTCGTATTGATTGACAATGCCATTCGCATCTGCATCGCCAGGCCAGACCAACCCATCCGATATACTAACTCCCCCGCTGAGTAACTGGGGCGTGATATCCTCTTCGTTCGAATCAATAAATTCAATCGGAATTGAAGTATTCGAAAAACTCACTGTCGCGAATCCATCCGCAATTAGCGGATTGAAACACAATGAAAACAAGATATCCCCTTCATTGATATTTATTCCTGAGAGTGAGGGATCAACCCAACTAAAAGGCATAACGCCAATACTTGAATTTATTTCAAAATTAGATGAGTTTAACCCAGATAGAACACTATTATTCGCGTCTAAGTAAATAAGTTCTAATTCCTCCGGGTTCCAATTAATTGAAAACTGTGCAGCTATAAGGGCATGTATATCCTTGCCATAAACATCAAGGCACACTTCTTCTCCCTGCATCCCTGCTTTCGTATCAATGCCCACCACTGCCAGCCCACTTTGGGCGCCTACCGAATAAGTAGCCGAATTGGTATTAATGCCCAATATGCTACCATCCGGACGAACGACCTCAATGGCAGTCGGATGGGCAGTAATATCAAGGCTTCCTATTCCGGTATTTTGTGCCTCAAAACAAAGTGAAAAAATGGTTGTCCCATCGTCAACTGTCAGCCCGGCACCCTGAGGTTGTACCCAGGCAAAAGTGATAAAGCCTTCTTCGGGGAAGAGCCCAAAATTGGATTGACTCAACCCCGGCAAATTAAAATCATTCATTGATGTGAAGCCCATCAAAGCAGGATCCCATTGGATGGTAAACTGCATGGCTGCAATATCCGCAAAATCCGATACACTGAAATCAAAGCATACCTCATCCCCCGAGCTGTAGTATCCCGAATTGGGCGTAATATCAATGGAGATATAGTCCCCGCAGGAGATAAGGATGTTTTCCAATGTCCCACTGCACCCATTAGCATCGGTCACCGTAACATTGTAGTTTCCGTTCAAAACATGGATGTTACTGTAAATCTCAGTTGTAGTATCAACTTCGCCGGTACTCCACTCAAAAATATAAGGTGCGGTTCCATTCCATGAGATGACATACAAATCAGCGGCATCCTGATCGGTGCAACCATAATTAGATGCAACATGCAAACCATCGAATTCCAATACTTCATAGCTCTTAGTAATCTGCTCTCCCGTTTGGTTATCCGTTACGGTAACAGTGTATATGCCAGCATCCAGATTCGTAATAACAGGAGTCATATCGCCATTGCTCCATTGATAGGTATAATCATTGCTTGGTGGTGTAACGGCTATATAAATGGCACCTGCATCCCCTGCACAATCGAGGTTAAAAACCTGTGCGTTTACCTCAAAAGAGTGCTGACATCCGTTGAAGAAAACTCCGTTGGAGGTGGCGATTGTACCCTCCGAGTCTATGACCGTTGCACCATAGGCAGTATTGGAGTCAGGGTTGACAATGACGAGTGTTGCCGTCGTACCATCGACCGATTCCGTAGTGCCATCGCTCCATTGTACCGTCAGAGGAGGCGTCAAACCACAAACTGCTTCAATTTGTACTTCCCCAATCAAATCTCCTCCTGAAAAATAACAATTTCCGGTCGCTTCGAATATCGTCTCCATTACCAACTCAAAAGCTTTCACCTCCTCACACTCACCGGAGATACTCGTGACTGTAGCAGTATAAGTCCCTGCCGGAAGGTTGGAAATCTCCTCCCCTGTTTCGCCTGTGCTCCACACGATATTATAACCCTCCAGAGGCGCCCCTGAAGCTGTCGTCAACTGGATAGAACCTCCATTAGGATTATTACAATCGGGGTTATTAAGATGAGGAAGGACGCCCGCCGCCAAATTACCTTCTTCTAGGCTAAAATTAACAAATATGCTTATATCTGACTGATCTGTCACCTGAAGCACGTAGTCCCCCACTTCAAGATTTAAAGCATTATCAGCCGTGGAAGAATATCCATTACTCCCAGTCCATTGATAGGTATAAGGTGGTTGTCCTCCCGATACATCAAAGGAAAAATCTCCCGACAACCCGGCACAATCCAGATAACTTATGCAAGTGTTACTTATCGATAAATCGCTACCACTCCCCGAAGACGAAATGTAAATATTGGGGTTGATGAAAGAGGCTGATATTACCTGCTCATTGTCATCAATAAATTCATTCATCAGGCTTCCGTCTCCCAAATTCAACCGCGTAGCATCCCCATCTGTCCCGACAACATCAAAGCAGGTTGTAAATAAAACGTCTCCCTCGGAAAGCGATTCGGGAATCAGGGTGTTACTAATCCAGGCAAGGTTGATTTGGTTATCACTGGCTAAGTGTGCATAATTGATATTTTCAAGACCTGTACCGTCAAAAGAAATGAAGCTAAGTTTCTGCGGGTCGTACTTCATGCTAAACTGAAAGCCAAGGATATTATTAAACCCCTTTACCTTCACATCCAGACAGACTTGCGCTTCCGGTGCTGCCATTTGGCTTTCGGCATAAAGAGTCAGGCAGTTCTGGGATAAAAGTGTAAATGACGACACCATCGCCATTGTCGTTAGTATTAAGTGCATTTTTCGAATCATGGGTATTTTTTTTGTTTACAATGGTTCAAAAATAGCGGCAACAATCATCTAAAAAAAGTACAAAAAATTCAAATTATAGAACAAAAGTACTATTTTTACGACATAATACATTAATTATCAATAATTAATATAAATTTTTATAGAAAAATTATGAAAACTAAACTCTTGTTTTTTTTACAAAAAATGGAAAAAAAAGAGCAAAAGCATTTTTTTGAGTACGTAAGGTCGCCTTTTTTCAACAAAAATAAAAAACTGCTCAGCCTGCTTGCCTTCTTGGAGAATTACGCTCCCGAATATAAATCCGGTGAGCTGACAGCCGAAAAAGCCTACCAATCCGTCTATGGCACCGAAGATTTCAATGAGTTGCGCCTTAATAATTTGACTTCCGACCTCATGCAATTGCTATATGATTTTTTTGCCTATCGGGAATATGAAAAACAACCGGCACAAAAGATCTACTGGACTGGGAAAGCGCTGTTAAGGAGAGACTTACCGGAGCAAATGAAGTCCGTTTTTCGGCGCTTTGATAACGTAAGAAAAAAGACTGTCACGAAGGATGCCATAAGCATAATGCATGAAGTCAATTATCACGACCTAAAAGACGAATGGACAATCAGCGGCGGTAAAAGAGGCTATAGCCAAAGCCTTATCCGAAAGCGGGAATTACTGGAGGAGTATTCCTTCCTCAGACAGTTGGAAATCGCTTGTGACACCGTCAGCAGAAATGCAGCCATACAGGCAAACTACAATACGACATTCATAAAAGAGGTAATCAACCAATACGAATCAGATACCAAAAGATGGAGTTCCCAGCCTGCCATTCTAATTTACTACACTACCCTGAAAATGCTAATGGAACCGAAAGCTGCCGACCATTATCAGGCACTAAAAAAATTACTGCAAGACCATCCTGAAATTTTCAACAAAGACGAACTGCGAACCATATACAATTTTGCACTCAACTTTTGCGTCAGACAAATCAACTCCGGCTTTGTCGATTACTATGAAGAGGTGCTAACCCTGTATAAAATACTGCTGGATTACCGGATTATTTACAAAAACGGCTATCTCTCCCAATGGACATTTACCAATATTTGTACTGCGGGCATCCGGCTGGAGCGATACGATTGGACGACCTCCTTCATCCGTGATTATCAGGACGATTTACCGCCCAGTCACCGGACCAATGTGGTCAATTACAACCTCGCAGCATTGTATTACGCTCAAAAAAACTGGGATAAAGCCCTACAACTGCTTCAAACAGTCATTTTTACAGATGCCTATTACCAAACGGCAGCCAAAACCATCCAATTGAAGATTTATTACGAGAATAAAGAGTTAGAGGCCTTTTTATCACTGATTGACTCCTTCGATAAATTCATACAACGAAACCGGCAGTTATCGGCTTATCAAAAAAAATCCAACCGCAACTTTATTTCCTTTGCCGCGAAGCTGTCCAAAATCAGAGAATCCCAATACACCCGGTCCAAAAAAATTTGCTTTGAAAACCTAGATAAGTTATTAGAAAAGATAAAAGAAACACACCCTATCGCCAACAAAAACTGGCTATTGACACAAGCTGAAAAGATGAAGCGTTGCTAAACGATGAGGAGGAGACGCAATGAAATTCAAAG
>JALVDO010000147.1 GCA_027008975.1 Saprospiraceae bacterium
CCTTTCCCCTTTAGCCTTTAGCCTTTTAAATCTAACCTCCCCCCCTTCATTCCTCATTTTTTTGCAAAAATACAAAAAAAGTTTCAAAAAAGTTTCAAAAATTTTTCATTAGTTTCAAAACGTTACTATATTTGTACTTATATTGATAAACGAAAGGAAACGAAAGATTTATTTAAGGGGTTATTTTATGATAAAGACAAATACGTATACTTACAATGAAATCTTACAACAACCCTCTGTTTGGTTGGAAGTGCCGGAGTTGGTTGAGGAAAAGAAAAGTCAACTATCGCACTTCTTAGGAGAGGTGCAAAGAAGCAAGGATGCCGAAGTTATTCTAACAGGGGCGGGGTCTTCTTATTTTGTTGGAGAGATGGTTGCTCCTTTTTTTCAGCAAGATACAGGCTTGAGCTCTAGAGCTGTCGAAACGACCGAGATAGTCACCAATCCTACGCAATACATTAATAAGAACAGAACGACACTACTCATTTCTTTTGCGAGATCAGGGAATAGTCCTGAAAGTGTAGCAGCGGTAAATCTCGCTAACAAAGTTTCAAAAAAAATATACCATATTATTATAACCTGTAACGCAAAAGGTGCTTTGAATAAGGTCAAAGGTGAGAATGTGTGCTCCATTGTATTGCCGGAGGAGGTAAACGATAAAAGCCTAGCGATGACGAGTAGCGTGACATCAATGGCATTCACGGCCCTTTCGCTTGGACGCCTAGGGCAATTGGATGAGATGACTATGCAGTTACAATTGGCATCAAAGCTCTTGCGAAGTAAATTTGAATATTTAATCCAACAGGTCGAACAGTTGGGGAATACCAAATATACAAGAGGCATTTTCCTCGGTTCAGGGGCAATGAAAGGAGTCGCACACGAGGCTCACTTAAAATTACAGGAATTGACGGATGGTGAAATTATTTGCAAGTTTGATTCCTTTCTCGGGTTTCGACACGGTCCCAAGGCTGTTGTAAATAACGAGGCATTAATTGTTTACTTCTTCTCAAATGATGAATATACCCGCCAGTACGAAATGGATTTGGTACGGCAGGTAGCCTCGGGGCAAAACCCTATATTGACAATCGGGATATGCAATGAGCCGATGGAGCCAATAGGGCTCGATGTAAAGATAGAATTGTCCGGAGTGCGTTTGGAAGACGCCGTTTGGACGGTACTCAGTCTTGTGCCGGCGCAGATGCTTGCCTTTTATAAGTCGGTGGCTTTGGGGTACGACCCCGATTCGCCATCAAAAAGCGGAGCAATTCATCGCGTAGTTCGCGGTGTAAAAATTTATGATTTTAGTTTGAATGGTAATTTATCATGAATAAAAAGCTGAGACAGATAGCCAGAGATAATAATACGTCACTTTTGGAATACATTTTGACTAAAATGGGTACCTTGGGTGATGGGAAAGGCTCGCAAAAGACCCTCTTTGCCGCCTGTCCAAATTCTCTTTCGGTCATAAGAGCTTCCCTGAAAGCCGCTAAACGATGTAATGCCCCTATAAAATTTGCGGCCACACTCAATCAGGTTGATATCGACCGTGGCTATACTCAAATGAATCAAAAGGAGTTTGTGACAACCATCCGAAATGAAGCACGAAAAATAAATTATACAGGCCCTGTTATCATTGCCGTAGACCACGGAGGTCCTTGGTTGAAAGATATTCATAAAAAAGAAAATTGGACTTACGAAAAATCAATGAACTGGGTGAAGAAGTCCTTTGAAGCATCGGTAGAGGCTGGATATGACATGATTCACGTTGACCCGACAATCGATAATACATTGGCTCCGGGAGAAGTCATTGATATTGAGGTGGTCGCCCAAAGAACGGTAGAGTTAATAGCGCATGTAGAAGATTTTCGCCGTTCAAAAAAACTGGATAAAATCGCCTATGAGGTAGGAACAGAGGAAGTCCATGGAGGATTGGCAAACATGGCTGTCTTTACCCGTTTTTTAGATTTGTTGAAGGCGGGCTTGACAGCAAAAGGGCTATCCGATACCTGGCCGTGTTTTGTGGTGGGAAAGGTAGGAACCGACCTACATACCACCTTATTTGACTCCGAAGTGGCAAGGCAGCTAACGACCGAAAGCCGGAAGTACGGCAGCGTTATCAAAGGGCATTATACCGACAATGTGGACAATCCGGAAGACTATCCCCTATCAGGCATGGGCGCAGCCAATGTAGGCCCGGAGTTCACGGAGAATGAATACGATGGCCTCATGGAGTTGTCTGCACTTGAGAAGCAGTTGTTTGACGAGGGGAAATTGCCCAAACTCGCCAATCTCAAAGACATTCTTTGGAAGGCTGTAATTGATTCCAACCGATGGCAAAAATGGCTTTCCAGTACAGAAAACAAGGATGATTTTTATAAAAACACAGCCGAAAGGCAGCTCTGGCTAATCAAAACCTGTTGTAGATATATTTGGGAAAATGACGAAGTAAGGGCGGCTAGGAGCGAACTGTTTTATAATTTAAAAGGATTTGGAATTGAGGCGGATACTATACTCGAATCCCATATTGAAAGATCTATGGATAAATATTTTTATCGCTTTAATCTGGTCAATTTAAATCAATCTTTAAATGAATAAAGGATGAATGACAAACAATTTGATATTTTGGTAGTGGGAGAGTTAAATGTTGATTTGATTTTGAATAAAATTGAAGGGACGCCGGTGTTGGGCAAGGAGGTCTTTTCGAGAGATATGGTAATGACCCTCGGGAGCAGCTCGGCGATATTTGCCAACAACCTGAGTGTATTGGGTACTAGTGTGAGCTTTTTGGGTAGGGTAGGACAGGATAATTTTGCTGATTTGGTTTGTTCTTCACTGGAGCAGTCCGGTGTCGATATCAGTAGCCTGATATACTCATCAAAGAGTAATACCGGTATCACCGTGGCGATGAGTTATGGAGATGACCGCGCAATGGTGACTTACCCGGGGGCTATGAGTGACTTGACGGTGGATGATATTCAGGACAAGGATTTGAATCGGGCTAGACACCTGCACGTGAGTTCTATTTTCCTACAGGAAAGTTTATTGCCCGGGGTTCATCTACTATTTGAACGAGCGAAAAAACTGGGGCTGACAACCTCCCTTGACCCGCAATGGGACCCCTCTGAAAAATGGGATGTCGATCTCGAAGCACTCTTGCCCAACGTTGACGTTTTTCTTCCCAACGAAGCGGAATTGATGCACATGACGCGTGCCTCATCTGTACAGGAGGGGATGGATAAAATACTACCGTTTTGCAACCACGTAGCCGTGAAGCGCGGTGTCCAGGGGGCTATTCTTTATACTGAGGGCATGCAGATTGTGGAGCCTGCCCTGCTCAACGATGATGTGGTGGATGCTATCGGCGCCGGAGATAGTTTTAATGCCGGCTTTATCCATGCGTTTCTCTTGAATCAGCCCTTGACGGTCTGCCTCGAAACGGGTATCGTGACAGGGGCAATTAACACCACAGCCGCCGGGGGGACGGGAGCGTTTACCTCTATGGAGGAAGTGAGTCGCTTGGCATTAGACAATTATAACTTTAAACTGAAAGATAAATTACGTGAAGAAAAAGTTTGAGACACTCAACGAAAATCGGCAGGCGATACTCGCCACCAATTTTTATAATTTTGAAACACTAAAAGCCATTTTACTCGCCGCAAAAGAGCGGAATGATGATATTATTTTGCAACTGACCCAAAGCTCTATTAATTATTTGGGGTTGGAGAATGCCGTCAGCATGGCAAAATCGGGATTGAAATATTACGGTGTCAACGGCTACCTTCATCTCGACCATGGCGGTAGCATCGAACTAGTGGAATCCTGCCTGAAAGCCGGTTTTGATTCCGTGATGTTCGATGGGAGTGAACTACCTTTGGAGCAAAATATAGAGCTGACGCGAAAAGTCGTAAAAATGGCTGCCCTCTACGATGTCAACGTCGAAGCGGAATTAGGCTATATCGCCAAGTTGGGGCAATCCAAAGAGAAAGTCGCTTATACCTCTGCTGAAGATGCTAAGCGATTTGTTGATGCCACAGGAGTAAATACCCTTGCTGTAGCTATAGGCACGGCGCATGGTTTTTATAAAGAAGAACCCAAACTGGAGTTCAATCGATTATCGGAAATCAAAGAGGCGGTCAAAATCCCACTTGTTCTACACGGAGGGTCGGGCGTACCGGTCGAGGATGTAAAAGAAGCCATCCGCCGAGGTATTTGCAAAGTAAATGTTGCAACGGAATTGAAAAACGCCTTTATGCTCACATTGAAGCAAATATTAAATGATACAGAGGAGATTGATTTGAGAAAAGTCTTTCCACCTGCTACCGACGCAGTGAAAGCACTTGTCGTGGGTAAGTTGGAGATGGTGACGGTTTAGAAGGCTAAAGTTTAAAGTTTAAAGGCTAAATCGAAGATGCTGACAGGTGCAACCTCGTCAGTAGGCTAAAGTCTAAATTTAAAAGGCTAAATCGAAGATGCTGACAGGCGTAGCCTCGTCAGTAGGCTAAAGGTAAAAGTGAAATTGGTTTTGTGTGGGCGAGAAGCGAGTGGGAGAAAGGGAGAATGAGCGAATGATGTGTTCCGATCATTGAGCCCAAAGGGATCGGTGAGCGGTTGTTCTCTTAGATTTTAACTTTTAAATTTTTCATTTTAAATTTTAACTTATAAAAGACATAGACAGGTTTGACGGATTACTATATACAAAAAAATAAAACTATGAAAAAGATATTATTACTTTTTTTAGTCTTGATTATTTCTCAACATTTGTTGGCACAAGTGTCCGGAACGATAACGGATGAAGATAATCAACCTCTGATTGGCGTCAGTGTCCTAGTTCCCGGTACTTCGACGGGGGCAATTACCGATTATGAAGGTAAATTTCAGGTCAATGCTCAAATCGGAGACTCATTGGCGTTGTCTTACGTTGGCTACGAACCGCTCCGCATACTCATTACTCAAAGTCCTATGCAACTCCAATTAAAGACGGCTTCTGTCCTTTTGGAGAATGTCGTCGTCTTGGGTTATAGCTCTAAGGCAAAAACAGAAATATCCAGCGCAGTAGCTGTATTGAGCGAAGACGAACTCAATGATACCCCCACCAGCGATGTCGCCACCCTGTTACAGGGAAAAGTATCCGGTGTGCAGGTGATCAATAGCTCGGGAGAGCCGGGAAGTGGCGCGCAGGTTCGCATCCGGGGTATTTCGACCATTAAGCCCGGAAACGCCGAGCCACTCTATGTCGTCGATGGTATCATTGGTGGCTCATTCGATCCAAACGACGTTGCAAGCCTAACGGTGCTCAAAGACGCAGGAGCCACGGGCATGTACGGCGCACGAGCGAATAAGGGGGTGATTATTGTCACGACCAAGAAAGCCAAACAAGGTAAGCCCATGTTTGAAATCCAAACGAGTTATGGTCAGAATATTGCTGACCACGGCAATATCAAAATGATGACCGGGCAGCAATTTTTTGATGATTTTAGCGCCGAGTTTTACCGAGATTACGAAACCCACGAGATTGATAAAATCCGCTTTTATCAGGACTACCCACAAGCATTGAGAGATAAAAATACTTCATGGATAGGCGAGTTGTTTCAGCCTGCTCCTATCCAAAAATATTATCTCGCCGCCTCGGGCAGAACGGATAAATTCGGCTACTACCTTAGCGGCACTTATTACGATGAAGGTGGAACTTTCAGAAAGACGGGGTTCAACCGAATCAACCTTAGAGCCAATACCGATTATAAGCTAAACAGTAGGGTTACGCTAAAAAATAACATTAATGTCAGTTCAGCAAAGGGCTCTTCCTATGATTATCTCGATTTGTATTATTCCTACCTTGGTGTTCCGTGGGATAATCCCTACAATGAAGACGGCTCACCTCGCTATGTGGATGGCACCGACAGGGATTGGTGGTCGCGTGACCACATTAATCCCATCCACAGCATCGACAATTCCGATTATAATTACAAAGGGGTCGATATCAACTACGACCTGGTATTGAATATCAATATATCTGACTGGCTGAGTTTTTCTACTTCCAATCGTTTGAGTTTTTCGACTAACAAGGGGCATCGTTTTGTCTCTCCCCTCGCAGCCGGTACTTTTCACGGCAAAGGATACATACAGGAGAGTCAGGATATGTGGTATGGCGCCATTAGTACCAATTTGTTCAAATTCCAAAAATCCTTTGGCAGTCACGACATAGATGGCATCATTGTAGGTGAATTTGAAAGCGGCCAAAACGAAGACCTGAGTCTCGAAGGCAAAGGATTACCGGAAGGATTCGATGTGCCAACAGTGGCTTCCAAGGAGTTTGCCATCGGCGGAAGTAGAGATGAGGGAAAGTTCAGGTCTTTTATCTCACAGATTAACTACAACTTTGATAAGACTTATTTCCTGACTGCATCTTATCGAATTGATGCAAGCTCCAACTTTCCTCCCAAAAGCCGAATTGCGCACTTCCCGAGTATTTCTGCTTCTTGGTTAATGAATAAAATGCCATTTATCGAAAACTCCAAGTGGCTTACTTCGCTGAAGCTGCGCACCAGTTTTGGTATCACGGGCGATCCTGAAATTGGAGCCAGTCGCTATCTCGGCCTGTACTCACTCAATACACAGTACGGGAATAATCCCGCTGCGACTCCATATCAATTAGCAAATCCCGACCTGACGTGGGAGAAGACGAGGCAGCTAAATGTAGGAGTCGATGCCGGCCTGTTGAACGATCGCATCAATTTGGGATTTGACCTTTATAACAATACGACGACAGATTTGATTGTACTCGTTTCACAGCCGTTGTCACAGGGCTTTGAATTTCGTTGGGAAAATTCAGGAGCAGTCAGCAATCAAGGAATTGAATTGAACATTTCCTCTGTCAACGTGAAAACCCGCAATTTTGAATGGACGACGAGCTTTAATATTGCTTCCAACAAAAATGAATTAAAGGACATTCCTCACCCGTTTTACACTACTATCGGTGGGATAACTCAAATCTACGAGAACGGGCGCGAAATATACACCTTCGTACTCCCCAAATGGTTAGGTGTCGATACGGAGACAGGAGGACCCCTTTGGGAGAAAATCGAACGGGATGATGAGGGCAATATCATTAGCCGGAGTCCTACTTCCGATTATTCGGAGGCAGAGCCTCAGATCGTTGGCAAGGCATTACCTGATTTTTCGGGCGGGCTTAGCACTTCCATTTCGTATAAGAATATTTCGCTTTTCGCAAATTTTGCTTATCAGTATGGCAATGATATTTACAACTTTACCCGTGTGTTTATGGATAACGACGGACACGAGCCTTATTACAATAATATGGTTGCCAAAGACGATTGGTCGCGATGGCAGCGCCCCGGAGATGTGGCAACGCATCCTAGCTTTCAGAATAATGCCCTCTCCAAAGAGGTGTCTTCGCGCTACCTCGAAGACGGCAGTTTTATCAAATTGAGAACGCTGACGCTCTCGTATGATTTGCCGACAAAATTGACGGATCGAATGCACTTACGGGGGATGACGGTAGGGCTTAGTGCCAATAATTTCTTTACGTGGACAAAATTCTGGGGACAGGATCCCGAAGTTACACTTAATCGCCTTTCCTGGTCAATGCCCGGTGTTTCGGACTTTAAATATCCGAATAACAAACAGTTGTTGGTCAATGTCAGTCTTAAATTTTAAATACTATGAAAAAGATAAATAAAATCATTGCGTCTATTTTTATTTTACTCTGGTTCTCAGCTTGTGGCGACCTCGATGTCATTCCACAGGATCAGTTGACAACCGGCTCCATTGGTAATACCGCCGACGGCATCATCAACGCGACCAATGGCAATTATGCGCTCATCAAGGACGGGGCAGAATTTAATGGTATTGTCGATGATAACAATGCTTACCTGCGGCAGTATTTTCAGATGTCGGATTTTGCCGCTGATGACCTTTTGTGTGGTCAGAAGACGGAAGATCCTTTCTACTTTACATTCACCTATACCCATTCGCCAAGCCAGTCCAATGCCCGGTTCTTTTGGTATATTTCTTACAAAATTATCAATGGCGCCAATGCTGTCATAGAGTTGTTGGAGAAGAAAGGAGAACTGACCGATGCCGAAGAGCAATTACTCGGAGAAAACTACTTCCTGAGGGCTTTTATGCACTTCAACCTGGTGCGTTTTTACGCCAAGTCCTACAACAATGGCGATCCCTCCGCCAACCTTGGGGTTATTCTGCGCCGCTCTACGGCTGAGCCTTCCGAAAAGGCACGAGCCACCGTACAAGAGACCTACGATGCCGTGCTGGAAGACGCCCTGACGTCCCTTGAGCACTTCAAAACATCACGGGGCGTCGCATTTGCTTCAACGGAAGCGGCTTGGGCTTTCCTCTCGCGGGTTTATCTCTTTTTGGAGGATTATGACAAGTCCGTTGAGTACGCCGATAAAGTGATTGATTCCGGAAAGTTTGTACTGGAAACAAGCGAATCTTACCCCACCTATTTCCGAAATGCAATGAATCGTTCCGAGACTATCTGGGCTATTCAACACACGCCCTCGGATAGCCGGGGCAAGTTTGGCTCTATTGCCTCTATGATGTATAGCGATGGAAATTCGGGCTGGGGCGAAGAGTTTGCCACGGAGGGGTATCGGTCCCTCTTACAGCCGGATGACGTCCGTAGATTGTATATCGATACGGTATTTACCGACAACGGGGATATTCAGAAGAAAAACGGGCTGGATATGTTTTTTGTCACTAAATTCAGTTTTCAGGATGGCGATCCCAACCTTAGTTCTCCCGTCATGTTTAGGCTCGCAGAGATGTATTTAAACAAAGCAGAGGCTTATGCACACCTAGGCAACGAAGCGCTCGCTTTGGAAAATGTCAATGAAATAAGAAAAAATAGAGGTTTGGAAAATCAGCAATACAGCAGTGTGCCTTCCGGCAAAACCCTCTTGGAGGTCGTACTGGAGGAGCGCCGGCTTGAACTGGCATTCGAAGGGCATAGATTTTTCGACCTGACACGTAATAAGCTGCCCATTGATCGCACCTATTGGGGCTATCATATCAAGGGGCTGACCATCGGGCAAATTGACCCGAATAATCCACCTGAAGGTTACGATAATCTGGTAATCGAGTGGGATGATCCGAGAAAGCTCTACTTCATCCCCATTGATGAGATTATTGCCAACCCTTTGTGTGTGCAGAATTAATTAATAAAATTTATTAATCTATAAACATTGTTATTATGAAAAACAGGACAATTTTACTTTCATTATTATCACTTTTGACCATAGGTCTCATCAGTTCCTGTGGACCCGATCCCAAGCCGCCAATTACAGGAGAGGCACTTTTTACTTATGTGCCGGATGGCTATACCGTGACCTTTACCAACACCTCCACCGTAACCGGAACCGTGACTTATCTGTGGGAGTTTGGCGATGGCGAGACCTCTACAGAGAAAGACCCCGTTCATACCTACGCAGGTAAGGGGGAATACAATGTAAAGTTAACCGTTACCGATGAAGAAGGAAAAGATCACGTCGTTTCAACAAAAATTACCGTTGATAAAAAAACGCGAATCCACTTAGACGACAATTCCGTTTCAGACTGGGATGCAGTGACAGAGAATGACTTCAAAGTGACGCTCGGAGACAACTCCGGTATCATTAAATCATTGACCTTTGATTACGATGCCAAATATCTCTATGCTAAGTTGGTCTTTGAAGGAAGCATTCAGGATAGTATTATCTTTAATGCGTTTCTCGATACCGATAATGATGTATCAACAGGGTTTATTTCTCACCTTTGGCCATTGCTTGGAGGCGATTATTTGCTACAGGGACAGATTGGCGTTGGCTCCGCAAGTTGGCTCGGTACTTTCGAGTATTCAGGTACTGATGGCGGATGGGGCTGGACAGAGCAACAGCTACAGCCCGACTATTACGTCATGGGAGCCGTGCTCGAAGATGGTGGGCAGGTGACATGGGAAATTGGTTTTGACCGTGCAAAAATCCCCGGACTGAGTGGCGATGCCGTTAAATTGGCGTTCTACTTGTCAGATAAATCCTGGGCGGAAGTCGGCTATGCGCCGGATAAAACAGAAGAAGGTGGCGATCCTCAGGATGGATTTGTCGTGAAAATGAACTAGAGAGTTTTTGAATAGACCGATTGCCGGTACGCTGCCGGCAATCGGTCACTTTTAATTTTGATGAAAGACATGCTGAAATATTTTTTCTTTTTTTTAATCGCCTTTGGAGTTGCTCCATTGCTCACCGCACAGACCTTTGAGCAGGTGGATTACGTGCCCATTGACGATGTGATAGGCAATCCCGAACGGGGATTTTATCATCAGTTGAATAGTATTTCGGAAGAGGCACTTCAAGACTTTAAGACAAATGGCGTTCGCCTAATATTGGTCAATTACAGCCTGAAAGGATACCATAATCAACCACTTCCTGCAAGCTTCCTGCAAAGCCTTCGCACCGATTTTGAAAAGGTCAGAAATGCCGGATTTAAAATTATCCTCCGCTTTGCTTATAGCTTTAGTGGTACCGACCCCGTTCCCGATGCTACGCTGGATTTTGTCCTGCTACACATCAGCCAACTCCGGGACATCCTTCGCGAAAACAGCGATGTTATCCTCACCCTTCAAGCCGGATTTATCGGCACCTGGGGCGAATGGTGGAATACCGAAAACTTTTCCCAATATCCCGGATTGATTACAGAAGAAAACTGGGTTGACAGACGAATGGTCGCCGATGCACTCCTCGAGGCCATACCTGCCGACCGTATGATTCAGCTCCGTACCCCCGATTACAAAAGAAATTTATTACAGGAAACCGATTTTATTCCCGTAACCGAAGCGACTGCCTTCGACGGTTCCGAACGCTCAAGGCTGGCTCATCATAACGATTGCTTTGTTAGTGGTAATTTTGATGTGGGAACTTACCATGATACCATTCTCGAAAAGCCCTACCTCGCTCTGGATTCCAAATACACCATCGTCGGCGGAGAGACCTGTAATCCCAACGCTCAATCTTCTTGCGAGAACAGCCTCACCGAACTGCAACGCTTCCACTGGACGTTTCTCAATCTGGATTACCATCAAGGTATTATCAGTCAATGGCATGAAGAAGGGTGTTACGATGAAATTGAAAAAAGACTTGGATACCGATACGAATTACTCGATGCCAACCTACAGAATAGCGCCAAACCGGGGGGCGAAGTCCAATTTTCCGTAAGGATAAAAAACGTAGGCTGGGCAAATCCAATGAACCCCTACAACCTGAAGTTGGTATTGCAAAATATCAGCACCAATAAAAGCTATGTATTCGATATCGACGAGGATGTTCGTCTGTGGACACTAGGCGAACCCATTGATGTCAACGTCACTGCCGGATTGCCGTCAGAGATGGAATCAGGTGATTACAGCCTCTTCCTTGCAATGACGGACGGACGGCTCTCCCTTGGTTTTAATCCCGATTATTGCATCAGGATGGCAAATGATGGCGTTTGGGACGAGACCCTCGGCTATAACGATCTTTTGCACCTCCTTACCGTGGAGGATAATGCCAATTTGCCCGACTATTCCGGAGGAGATTTCTTCCTAGAAGAGGATGCCATCACCGCGGGCTTTGAGGCACCAAAAGCATTAAAAATTACCCAATACAATGACAATAATATTATCTACTGGTCGATGGGAGAGGCTGAATCATTGGAAAAGGTCGTGCGCTTGCAGCGCTCTATTGATGGTGACGATTTTCAGACATTGACTGTCAAATCCTTAAAAAATATCTTTTACATCGATAAAAACTTACAGGATAATACCAACTACACTTACCGCGTACAATTTATTCGGGAGAACCAGTATTCCGAAACAAACGAAAAAACAATACTAAAACAAAATGCCCCACTTCGCCAATTCCTGAATATCCAGATGGATGGAGACGCTCAGGACTGGAACATCGTGCCACCCGTGATTACCGGCTATCAACAGGGAATGGTAGCACTGAAAATGGCGAATGATGCCCAAAATCTCCACTTCTATCTCGAAGCACCGGAGGTCGATGACTTCCAACTGCACTTGAATACCGACAATGGAGAACAGTACGAAATACACAACGACAGCCTTTATCGAATCAATGATGTCCAGCAATTGGTGTTTCAACAACTCCTGACCCTTGACTATGAAGATGGTTTTTTGGAGGGAAGTGTCTCCTTGTCTGACATTGATTTTCTAAATCCCGGACTCACCTGTCGTCTCTCACTCAATGGAGTGACTATAGGACTACCGGATACCGAATTTCCATTCCTGAAATACCCGGTATTGGATGTGCCCGCAAGCTTCAAAGTCGTACCATCTGTTAGTACCCCCTTATCTAAGGTCAAAATCAGTTGGCTGTATAATTCGGGCGTCGAAGGCTACATCATCGAGCGCTCTGAGGGCGACAACGAACACTTCGAAGTCATAAGAGACATCGGCGGTAGCAATAATTATTATTTGAATGATAATCTGGATAGTGCAACGAGGTATTATTACCGGATGTATAGCTATTCCGGCATCGTGCGCTCTCCTTATACCGATGAGTTCGATATACGATTAGATGCCGTCCCCGTCGATGAGGTACAAAAGGCATTAAGCGATATTCACATTTATCCGAATCCGGCAAAGGAGGCATTCTATATCCGGCTGAATACCGGTGTGCGACTCCCGGTCGGCATACAAATTTACAACAGCAATGGAAAGCAGTTGCGTACCCTCTACGAAGGAGTGGTACAAGGCAATAAAACCATTGTCGTGCAAACAGAAGGATTGAGCCCGGGACTTTATTTTATCCGGATTCAATCTGAGTTCCAAACCATAACAAGGAAAATTACCATTTTTTAATAAAATACATTGTAATCATGAATAAATTAAATGTCATAAAAATTGTTCTTTTATCATTGGCAATCAGCCTTATATTCTCCTGTCACAAGGATAAACCCAAACCACCTATTACCGGCGAGGCCTTATTTACTTATGTTCCCAATGGTCTGACTGTTACTTTTACAAATGTTTCTACTGTGTCCGGTACCGTCACTTACCTGTGGGATTTTGGCGACGGTGAGACTTCCACCGAGAAAGATCCCGTCCACACCTATGCAAGCAAGGGCGAGTACAATGTCAAACTGACTGTTACCGATTCGGAAGGTGGCGACCACACCGTTTCTACAAAGATAACCGTGGATAAAAACAGTCCGGTCAAATTAGACGATAACGGCTTCGACGACTGGGCAAGTATCGGCGAGGCTTTCACCATCGGCGACAACGCCGGCTCTATCCAGTCATTCAAGTACGACTTTGATAGCGATTTTATTTATTTTTATATTAAGCAGGAAAAAGACTTCCCTGCCGCTTCCATCTTTGATATGCTCGTTGATACCGACCCCGATGCGACTACGGGTTATCTTTATGGGTTGTGGCCTGCATTTGGAGGCGCAGAACTACTCATTGAAAACAGCTTCGCAACCGACAAGAACGATGGGGATATTTACTGGCTCGATTTCGCCAATTACGACCCCAACGGCTCCGATTGGGATACCTTCTGGGTTTATGACGAAGGCAATACTGCCGACGCTCAAATGGATGGCACCTACAAGGAAAACGGCAACGTCGTAGAGATTGAGTTCGCCGTTTCCAGAACTAAGATTCCCGCGCTAAAGGACAAGGAAGTTATCAAGATTGTCGCCTGGACAAGCGATCAGGATTGGAACGAAATCGGCTGGATGCCCGATAAAGCAACCGTTGATACGCCCAACGCCGACGGCATTATTATTGATATGAAATGATATTTTCCTAGGATCGGGGAGCTGACGACGTAGGAGGCCTGCATCCTGACCAAATGCTTGCCTCACGACAGAAACGAGGGAGGAAGGGATGAAGATCCCCGAGCCGCTCAAGGAATCGCCAAGGATAGGCAGACTGACGACGTAGGAGAGATCGTAAGTCAAAAAAATAACTAGCTGTCCAGGCTGGCAATGCGCAAAAGAAACGTTTATAGATGAACACGTCCGGCCACCAAGGCTATCAATTCGGTGGTCGGACTATAAAAACAACAACAATGGGAAAAAAATTATGGCTATTATACGCACTGATTACCACCGTTTCGTGGGGTATCTGGGGTGCTTTGACGGAGGTCTCTTCTAAAGCGGGATTCCCCGAAACGCTAATTTACGTCGTCTGGTCGGTCACGATGATTATACCGGCGGTTATCGCATTGAAAACGGTCAATTGGGAGTTGGAGACAGACTCCAAATCCATCTTGTACGGGTTTATTATCGGGCTTTTGGGGGCAGGAGGACAGTTGGCGTTATTTACCGGAGCTATAACCAATGGTCCGGCTTATCTGATTTTTCCCATCATTTCTCTTTCGCCTGTTGTGACGATTTTGTTGTCCGTATTGCTACTGGGGGAGAAGACCTCTCGGATGGGTTGGATTGGGGTCATTTTAGCGCTGATTTCCATCCCTTTTCTTTCCTATCAGGACCCGGAGGGGGGCATCTCCAATTACGCTTGGTTTATATTCGCTCTACTCGTATTTTTTGCATGGGGTCTGCAGGCGTATTTTATGCGATTTGCCAACCAGACGATGAAGGCGGAGAGCATCTTTTTTTACATGACCATCACGGGATTATTACTGGCACCGATAGCCTGGTATATGACTGATTTCTCGCAGGAAATTAATTTCAGCGCCAAATCACTATGGATGGTTTTTGGCATTCAGATACTCAATTCGATTGGTGCCCTGATGATTGTTTATGCATTCCGCTACGGCAAGGCGATTATCGTTAGCCCGCTGACCAATGCCGTCGCACCCGTGATTACAGTCATTTTATCATTACTTTTATACAAGACCGTTCCCCACCCTT
>JALVDO010000148.1 GCA_027008975.1 Saprospiraceae bacterium
GCAAACGAGCTCCGGATTTAGCATCTTATTTAATGGACTACCGGAAAAAACGTATTTAGAAGACTTCAACAGCATTCAAAAACTCCTCCTCAAAGTTGGTACATCAGGGAAATCCGAAAAATACAACGTAATTTCTGAAGGTCACGATGAGTTATGCTCTATCTGCATGGAGAGAAAGCCATTATTACACGGTTTTGCCTCTCCATTTAAATATGCAACGGTTGACAAAACCGGTTTAGTCAGTGGTTTTTTCAAGCAAAAAAACAATTGGAAAAATTATCCAATTTGCTCTGACTGTGCACTTGATTTTGAAAAAGGACAGAAATATGTAAGTCAACATCTCAGCCGGTATTTCTACGGCAAAAAATACTTTATTATCCCCAAAGCCATTGTCGGTTCCGACACCTCTCTTCTGAAAAGTGCACTGAATATTATTGAAGATTTACAATACAAGGAGGAAGAAGGGGCTAAGATAACAAGTAGAGAAGAATACTTGATGCAAAAAATAGGACAAGAACAAGGGGACAAGAATCAATTTTCGCTAAATCTATTATTTTATGAAGAAAATCAGACAACCAAAGCGATAAAGATAAAACTCATGCTAGAGGAGATATTTCCATCTCGTTTTAGAAAACTTTTTGTCAAAGTTCCTAAAAAGATAGGGTCTAACCCCATCTACAAAAATGCTATGATAATCAAAAAAGAGCCAAGAGACTTAACCTTCTCCTTTCAAATACTAAAAACCTTCTTTGAAAAAGACTTCTATGAAATCATACAGATAGTATTCATGGGGCTGCCGATATCGGAAGAACTTTTATATGAAAAATTCATGGCAGTCATCAGGAAAAATTACAATAAAGCAAAATCGTCAGACGGATTTGTGGAGCCTACGAAATGGACTATATTGAAAGCGATGATGACACTCACCTATCTTAAAGAATTAAATATTATTCCTAAAAATAAAAATTCAAAAAATATGGAACAAGCTAATGATCATAATTCCAATTCAGAGGAAAAAGGCAAAAAGCAAAAAAGTTTTGATGACGGTGCTTTTAAAAAATTCCTCAATGAAAATCAGGAATTTTTTGACCTTGAGAATGGCTACAAGGCAGGGATTTTTGCCGTGGGCGTTTTAGTCAGGCAGGTTTTTATCCTACAATCTAAGAATTTAGGTGGCAATACACCTTTCGAGAAAAAACTCAAGGGGTATCACCTCAATTCGGAAACACTAAAAAACATTTATTTGGAAGCTTTGGAGAAAATAAATAAGTACACAAGTTTTCATGCCTACAGCAATTTAAGAGATTTCATCAACGAATACTTCATTTTAAACAGCCACAAACTCAAACAAATCTCCAACAACGAACTTTCATTTTATTTCGTGGCGGGATTAGAGTTTGGCAACAATTTTAAAACTAATAAATCAAACTAATTATGGAAAATATCATTCAAAAAAGAACAGAACTGCTTTTTCTCTATGAAATTGAAAATGCCAACCCAAATGGAGACCCTCTCAATGAAAACCGTCCTCGATTCGATGCCGAAGACAGCAGAGCAATCGTTTCCGATGTTCGGCTAAAAAGAACAATAAGGGATTATTGGTTCGAGTACAAGGGCTTCAATGGTAGTGAAGACAAGGATATTTTTATCAGGGAAACAAAGTACACTGACGGAGACAAAGAATATATCGCATCGGGAAAGCGTAGAGCAGCAGATTTTAAGAAAGACAAGGATGTATCCAAGGAGGAGCATACAAAAAACATATTGGAAAGGTGTATTGACATTCGGGTATTCGGAGGTGTTTTGCCACTCGACAAGGATTCGATTACACTAACCGGACCAACGCAGTTTCAAATGGGGAAGTCCATCAACCGAACAGAGGTTATTGAAGAACAAGGAACCGGGGCCTTTGCCTCCAGTGATAAAAAAGGCCAAGCAGCCTTTAGGATCGAGTACAAACTACCTTATGCAATTATTGGGTTCAACGGAATCATCAATGAAAAGGCTGCCACATATTCCGGTATGAAGGAAGCTGATAAAACGCTATTGTTAGAAGGTATTTGGCAGGGCACGAAAAACCTCATTTCGCGTTCAAAATTCGGACAAATGCCGTTATTGTTATTAAGCATAGATTACAAGGAGCCATTTTATATTGGCAATCTACGGCAACGTCTAAAATTAGACTGCTCAAATGAGCTAAAGATCAGAAGTACGGAGGATTACAAAATAGATGTAACACAATTGCTCGACACACTATCCGCAAATAAAGAAAAAATCGATGCTATCACCGTCAAAGTAGATGATCGATTACAGTTTATTTATGAGGGTAAAGCCATTAATCTAAAATCTAAACTAAATGAAATCACTTAAAATACTCGTTTTTGATATTTCAGGTGAATACGGACATTTTAGAAAATTTAACACAACATCCTCTCCACTGACGTATTCTATTCCTCCCCGCTCTGCACTTGCAGGGATGCTGGGGGCAATTTTAGGAATAGAAAGAGAAATAGCGCCAAATGTTTATCCGGATGATGTTATTCCTGTAAATGAGGTATTTGCACCTGAAAATGCACAGTTTGCCATTCAGGTCTTGGCTCCGATAAATAAGGTAAATATTGGATTCAATCTTTTGGATACCGGTAAGTCACCCTCTTCGTTCTTTAATATTCAGAACCGAACTCAAATTGAATTTGAATTATTAAAGCAACTGAAGTTTAGAATATTTCTTCATCATAGTGATGAAGAAATATTCAACGAGCTTGCCCAAAGGATTCGTGACACCCGACATCATTTTACACCTTATCTTGGCCTAAGCCAATTTACAGCCAATGTAAGGTGGATTGAGCAAACAGAAGCTATTCCTGATGAGCAAACCCAAGGTTATACTGAAATAATAACAGCTGTTAATTTGTCGAAATTGACTAATAAAGCGCCAATTCAATTCCGACAGGATTTTTATTCTGTCGATACATTACCTATGGCAATGCGGCGAGATAGGGTCATTACCCAATATGCGGAGATACTAATAGAAAAAAAGGGGAATCCCATCTTGGTCAATACCAATCATTATTGGAAAACAAAATTCGGAAATATTCTTTTTCTATGACAAACATTATCTCACATCCGGGAAAGCCTTTAATCATCCATCTGAGAGAAGTTGCAAGATTTTGCTTTAAAACTTTAAAAAGTAAAAAATTTAATCTAGCTATAGATGCAGATATTTTACAAAAATTAGCCTTTATTCAGGGAGCTGTGCATGATATTGGAAAAGGGACGAAAAATTTTCAAACCTACATAAAATCCAATGGCGAAATTATTAATCGTCCCAAACACCACGCCTTAATTTCTGCCTTCGTAGCAAGGGAAATTTCAAAGCATTATTTGAAAGATTTAGCAATAAGTGAATTTGATAAAAGTGTGTTGCCGAATTTCATCTTCACTTCCGTCAAACGACACCATGGAAATGTGCTAAACTTCAGTGATGAGCTCGAAAAATTGAGGGAGAAGGAAGATGATTTGAGAATTTTAACAAATAACTTCTTTGAAGAAGAGATTCAAATAATACTGGACGATTTACTTTCTGAAATAGGGCTTCAGTACAGTTGGAAAGCGTTCAAAAACTACATGAATGATTTAGAAAAAGTTTTTTTCGATTTTGATTTCTTTTCCATTGAGGTGCTGAAAGATGAGTTTAGGAATCTGACAGATAGTAAAAGAGCTGAATATTTTTACTTGCACCACACTTTTTTTTCAAGCTTACTCCTTTCGGATAAAACTGACGTCAAACTCGGAATGAATAAAGGAGCAAGATTTAAAAAATTTGACTTTGACGCGATCTCCAGCTTTCGAGCAAAAAAAGGATGGAACAACCCATCCGATATAGCAATCAATCAACTCAAAAATCAGGCATATTATGAGGGGATAAAACAGCTGAACAAAATATTCACCCCCAATCAACACCTTTACTCAATTACCCTGCCAACCGGACTCGGAAAAACAATCACTTCCCTTGCAATAGCTATGGAGATGAAAAAAATATTACCTATACAAAATCCCCGAATAGTAATTACCATTCCATTTACCTCTATTATCGACCAAAATTATGAAGTTTTTAATGAAATTTTCCAAAATCCTTCATCCGATATTTTACTAAAACACCACCACTTGGCAGAACCAAAATATAAATCAAATGAAGATGACGAAGTAAAAAGTACTGAAGTCAGTCAATTCTTAATCGAAACATGGCAATCCGAAATTGTGGTTACTACTTTTGTACAGCTATTGGAAAGTATTTTCACAAATCGAAAGGGAAAATTGATGAAACTTCCAAACCTTATGAACTCAATCATTATTTTAGATGAAATCCAGCAAATACCTTTCGAGTATTGGGAATTAATACGAACGGCATTTAATGTATTGGGGAAACAATTCAACTGTTACTTCATCTTAATGTCGGCAACACAACCTTTGATTTT
>JALVDO010000149.1 GCA_027008975.1 Saprospiraceae bacterium
GCCATTGGGCGAATATCGGGCGTGTCCATTGTACGGAGTGGAGGAGAAGGAAATAAGGTCGTCATTCGAGGTTTGGCTCCCAAATTCAACAAGGTACAGGTGGAGGGAATCAGCATGGCTGCAACAGGGGGTGACGATCGTAGCTCCGATTTGAGTATGGTCTCTCCTTATATGCTGGATGGCATCGAGGTATCGAAAGCCGCCATGGCCGACCAGGAAGGAGATGTTATTGGCGGTACGGTCAACTTTATTTTGCGACAGGCACCGGATAGCATGACCTTTGATGCCTTATTGCAGGGAGGATATAGCAGTCTGAATAAAAATTTTAATAATTATAAGTTGGTTTTGGGCGGTAGCAATCGTTTTTTTAATGGGAAACTAGGCGTTTTTGCTCAGATCGATTTGGAAAGACGAGATCGTAGCTCCGATGAAATCTCCGTTAATTACGTCAACCGGACAAATCAGTTAGACAGCTTCCCCGTTTCGCTTGGCGCGATGGCTGTTCGCGACGTTCGCAGGGATATAAAACGCGCGGGGGCAACCGTCGTGCTGGATTATAAACTGCCTTCGGGGGTATTGAAAATGAGTAATTTTGTCAGCCTGATTAACACGAACCAGACCGGGCGATATGAATTGTACAATCCGTTTTTCAGTACGCACAGTTATGGTCTGAATTTGAGGGAGAACGATATTAGAGTGATGACCAACTCTTTGAAATACAAAACTACTTTTGGCGCTTTTACGCTGGACATGGGGGCGTCGTATTCGCAATCTCAGAATGAGTTGCCTACGAACACTGATTTTTACGCAACCGAGCCAAATGCTTTTGACAGCGAAGTGACCACAACCAATGTTCCGGATAGTATCCAGTATTATTCCCGGAATAATATCGGTACTGCCAATGTACAACGCCTCTCCAAATCACTTTTCAGTACGAACGAAAATGCTTATGCCTTTGATGTTAATCTGACTTATGATTGGAATATTTCCAGCCGGATTAATGCCAAAATTAAGACCGGAGTCAAATACAAAAAACTGGACAAAAAATTCGATCAGGAGAATTTTACCATTCCGGTTGCGCAAGCCGGGCATGGTCGTCCGTTTGTAGAGGCATCCATCAATGCTTTTAGCTGGTTGAGTGATAGTCTGGAACCGGATGCGAGCAAATTACCACTTACCTTGTTTGTGGATAAAGATTACGGTCGGAATGATTTCCCGGAAGGAAAATATTACATCCAAAATACACCGGATATACAGAAGATAACGGACTTTGCCAATCTGGCGGAAGATTATTACTTCAAGGATTATATCTTGTCTACCAAAGATGACTATTCGGGGAAGGAGGAATATAAAGCTGCTTATATTCTGCCCATCTTCAATATCGGTAAAAAAATCACTTTTATACCGGGCTTTCGATACGAGCAAAATGCAACTTCCTATACAGCGGTACGTGGTGATAACACTTTCCAGGACTGGGATGCTGGATATTTTCATACGGATACGACCGTCACCAGGTCTAACGCCTACCTTTTACCTATGATTCATCTGAAGGTCAAGCCAAACGACTGGTTTGATGTTCGGTTGGCCTACACCCAGACGTTGGCGCGTCCAAATTTCAATCAAATCATTCCAAAATGGGACATCGGAATTAATTCCATTGTTTTTAATAATCCTTTTTTGGAGCCATCATTGTCTAATAATTTCGATATTTATCTATCAGCTTATAAGAATAAATTGGGCTTGTTCACAGTAGGTGGCTTTTATAAAAAAATTGAAGGGCTGATTTATGATGCGGGAAACCGGGCTGTGACCAAAGAGGATATTGAATTGCATCATTTGCCACCTGATTCGGAAGGCACGACTATTTCTAAAATCATTAATAACTCTAATCCCGGACAATTGTATGGTTTGGAAATTGAGTGGCAAACCCGTTTTTGGTATCTTCAGAATTTTTTAAAGGGCGTTGTGTTGACGGTAAATTACACGAAGACCTTCTCAAGCGTTGATTATGACCGCTCCGTTTTGGAACAACAATTTATCAATGAGCCGCCCTGGGTTGTCACCAAAGAAGTGAGTACTCCTTATAACGAAAGACTCGTCTTTCAACCCACGGATATTTTCAATCTGACAATAGGATATGACTACAAAAAACTATCGGCAAGGCTGTCCTTTTTGTATCAGAATGACATCTTTTCCAATCCAAATTTTTTCCGATTGTTGCGGGGCGCAACGGATGATTATTTCCGGATAGATTTTAGTTTGAATCAAAAATTACCGTGGAAGGGATTTGAAGCGATAATGAATTTCAGCAACCTGACATCTGCCAAGGAAAGGGATTTACTTATTTCCAATGGGCTTCCTACCCGGGTTCAATACTATGGGTTTACGCTGGATTTGGGTTTGCGTTATAGAATAAAATAGTAACTTTACCTTATAAATAATTAAAAAAAATTATGATTATGAAAAAAATACTCTTACCACTAATAATATTTTCACTAACAGTTAGCTTTTCTTTTGGACAGGCTGATACGGTAGTAGTGCCCCATAATTTTGGAGGTAACCCTTTTGGTTCTTTGCAGAAATTTATCATTGGTGATACGACGGCTACCGGTGAGCGCAATAATCCTGACAGGTATTATAAACTGGAGAAAAATAAGATCTATTTCCTTGATGGAATCTTTTTTTGTGATTTTGATTTGCGTCTGATTGCCGATGATGCGGAAGAAGGAGAAGTACCTCCAATTGTCGCATCTACAGCGGGAGCAGATGGTGTTATCCAGTTGATTCAATTCAAATTATTCAAAAATGGGTACGTCAAGAATATCATTTTTCAAATGACTCCGCCTTCGGGAAATGGAGAATCCAACGCCTGCTTCTTCCTATCGGGAGAGGGAATGAATTACGAATTTGATAATGTTCGTATCGAGTGGGGATTGTGGACGGGAATGGTGACGGAAGTGCCTGTCAACAAAGTAGTCATTAAAAACTGTTATTTCAGAAATCCACAGCACAAAACGAATATTTGGAACGGGCGAGGCTTCGGGTTTTATCAGGAGAACCCAGCTGATACGGTGATTATGCAGAATAATACCTTCTTTAATATGAACTCTTTTGCATTCTTTGCAGATATTAGTTCTATCCCTCCGGATTATCTACTATTCGACCATAATACGATTGTGAATAGTATGAAGTTTCCACTTCACTCCTTTTGGTTGCCCAATGCGACGGTGACAAATAATTTATTTTACAATGCCCACTCTTATGGTGAGAATGCGCAGGATGTTGTTGGTCAGGACCCCGATGGATTGAAATACGGTATCATTAATATTGATGAAATTCCTTCGGACTTGATAGAGTACTACGGTATAGCAGAAGGCGACCGAAAGTATAGGGTAGCCAATAATGGATTTTTCTACGAGGACGAAATAAAGAATTATTGGAATGAATACGGCTTGGATGAGAATCCCTTTATGAATGAGCGCGTACAGGGAATGTTCGATGATGATGCGAATTATCCATATTTGGAGGTCGAAAACATCTATGGAAACGACCCTGACTTTGTCAATCCGGGTGAGGGGATGACCTCTATGATACAGTGGATGAAAAACAGGCGTGACCTCATGGGCAATACCTACTGGGGTTGGGATCCCGATGGAGATAAATTTGCCGTACAATGGCCTTTCCCTGAGGACTTATCCTATAATAATCCGACTTTGCGAACAGCATCCGAGCGCAATTATCCACTAGGAGACCTCAATTGGTGGCCGGAACTAAAGCCGAACTGGGAAGACGGAATGGTTGCGGTGAAAGATGCGCCAACTTCGCAGATTAAAAACATCCAATTGAGTCCAAGTCCGGCAAGTAATCATGTGAGTATTTCGTATAAGCTTGAGAAGAAGAGTGATATACTCATTACTGTTTACAACTTTCAGGGAGCTAATGCGATAACAGTTTTCAAAGGCAGCCAACAGGCAGGTAAACAACGGGTGGAGTGGAATATTGACAGTGCACTTCCAAGCGGAATTTACCTCGTAAGGGTTTCCGATGGCATCGGAGCATTTACCAAGAAATTGGTGGTACAAAAATAAAAAAAAGCACCCTGCTCGGCAGGGTGCTTTTTTATAAATTATTTCTCATTAAATAGGCTTGGCACCTGATTTTTATCCAAATAGCCCAATTCTATCAATTTTTGCACTAAAGAAAAAAGTTCTTGTTCCTCAATCCCCAACAGGCTGGCCAGAACAAAGTTGTCCAATCCCAAATCTACACCTCTAAGTATAACACCGGATTGTTGCTTGTAGGTTCCTTCTGCCATTCCTTCTGCCATTCCTTCTGCTCTTCCTTCTGCTCTTCCCTCAGCTCTTCCTTTGGCGATTCCCTCTGCTCTTCCCTCCTTAACAGCTTGTTTTCTAAATTCTTCTCTGATTCCTTCTAATATTCCCATATTCTTTCGCGGTTTGGTTAAAATTTCAATT
>JALVDO010000150.1 GCA_027008975.1 Saprospiraceae bacterium
AAGAAACCGGTGGATGATGAATGAAATTATAGACTTCCTCATTCAACCATACAAGGATGCTCCCACAACACTTATTATACTGGAAATTATAGCGGCAACGACCGGTATTGCGAGTGTGTGGTATGCTCGCAAAGAGCATATTCTCGTCTTTCCGACAGGGATTATTAGTACGCTAATCTATGTTTACTTATTAAATATTTACGAGTTGAGGGGCGATATGGTTATCAATGCCTACTTCTTCGTGATGAGCATTTACGGTTGGTATAATTGGGCGCGTCCTATTAGTGAGGCTAATGATCACATTCCAATCACAAAGATGAATGCCACTGAAAGATGGAAAGCCTTAGCCATATTCGTTGCAGGGGTTATTTTCGTTTTTGGTGCTTATATTAGCTTTGGGACGACTATTACCGGGGTTACTTATATTGATGCATTTACAACGGCGGTCTTTTTTGTGGCAATGTGGCTGATGTCCGAGAAGAAGATAGAGCACTGGACTTTTTGGATATTGGGAAACATCGTTTCTGTGCCCTTGTATTTTTACAAAGGGCTGGGCTTTACCGCGATCCAATATACGGTCTTCTTAGTTTTGGCCATTATGGGTTATATCGCATGGCGAGATGATTTTCAAAAGCAGTCTCTTGCCAGAATTGTTAAAAAGTAAGTTTATATTCCCATCTAACGAAACAAAAAACCAAAACTATCGTAATCTCATAAGGTGATTGGTATCGGAAATCAGTCACGATGTTATTATTTTGGTTAAGATGAATATTATTTTTTTTATTCTTAACGAAAAATTCATACCTTTGTCACATCTCATTGACCGATTAGTTTTGAGAGAACCACACAAGTCATATCTACTGCCTTTACAATAAGGTGACCTGTCTACGCGGGACACAATTTTTCTAACTCTATCAAAATGTCTAATTAATTATGAGGCACTTTACAGCAATTTATTTAATGCTTGGTCTGGGGCTAATGTTTAGCTTGCAGTCCGTGACGGTACAGGCACAATGTACTGATTTATTTATTTCGGAGTATGTCGAAGGAGGAGGTAATAACAAATGTGTTGAGATATACAATCCTACTTCATCTTCCATTGATTTGGCAGCCGGCAATTACCAAATTATTCGTTATTCCAATGGAAGTACAAGTGGTGCTGCCATTAATCTGACGGGCACGATTGCTGCAGGAGGTACCTATGTCGTTTGTAACCCATCTGCCACTTCTAATTTTACTGCTTTGGCTGATCAAACATCCGGCAGTGCCAATTGGAATGGAGATGATGCCATCGCCTTGTCAAAAAACGGAACAAATATCGATATTTTCGGTACCATTGGGCAAGACCCCGGTTCGCAGTGGATTGTAGGAGGCAATCACACAAAAGATAGAACGCTTAGGCGAAATGCGGATATCACTTCGGGTAATACCAGTAACGATTCCGGATTTCCGGCGCTCGGTACGGAGTGGACGGAGTATCCAAAAGACACCTATGATGGACTTGGGAGCCATACTTTTGATGGATGTCCAACCGCAGGCTGCGATGAGTTGTATATATCTGAATATATTGAGGGAGGAGGAAATAATAAGTGTGTTGAAATTTTTAATCCCACTGCGTCTTCCATTGATTTAGCTGCGGGCAACTATCAGATTGTTCGTTATTCTAATGGAAGTACAAGTGGTGTGAATATTAATTTAACAGGTACCATTTCGGGAGGAGGTACTTACGTTCTTTGTAACACAAGCGCCAATTCCAATTTCACCTCTTTGGCTAACCAACTTTCGGGCAGTGCCAATTGGAATGGAGATGATGCCATCGCTTTGTCAAAAAACGGAACAAATATCGATATTTTCGGTACCATTGGGCAAGACCCCGGTTCGCAGTGGATTGTAGGAGGCAATCACACAAAAGATAGAACGCTTAGGCGAAATGCTGATGTTACCGGTGGTAATGCCAGTAACGACCCCGGATTCCCGGCACTCGGTACAGAGTGGACAGAATATCCAAAAGATACTTATGATGGTTTGGGTAGCCATACCTCTGACTGTATGCCAACACCGACAGGATGTTCTCTTGATGGCATTACAGTCATGAATGATGGTGCCTGTGACGATAAAGGGACAATTGATCCGGCAGATGATATTTTTACAGCGACCGTCCATGTTGATTTCTCAAATCTCGCGGCGGGAGGTACTTTGGTGATTTTTGGAGATGGCTTTTATGGCGCTGTTTACGCTACGGATGATCTATTGGGCGATAGCTATGTCGAATATACTGAGACCTTTCGTGCGGATGCAGGTACTATAGTTATGAAGGCACAAGTATATGAAGGCATTGAGAAAGAGTCAGCCATCTTATGTGATATTACAGAGACGAATGCAGGGACTGCATTACCTCCCTGTTCTGCGATTCCAGATTGTAGTGAGCCATTTTTCTCTGAGTATATTGAAGGATCCGGGAATAATAAGAGTGTTGAGATTTATAACCCAACCGGAGCTGACATCGATTTGGCTGCCGAAGGGTATTATATCCGCATTTACTTTAATGGTGCGAGTAATCCCGGGCAAACTATTGCTCTTACAGGAACAATTATGGCAGGAGGTACCTACGTAGTCTCTAATAGCAATGCAGATGGAGATATACAATTATTAACCGACCAAGCATCAGGAGCGCTTACTTTTAACGGTGATGATGCGGTTGTTTTGGGTAATACCGGTAATGTATTGGATATTATCGGGCAGGTTGGTTTTGATCCGGGAAGTAGTTGGTCAAGTGGAGGTGTCGGTACGCAAAATATGACAATGAGAAGACATGCTGATGTGTTGGCAGGTGATAATTTTGGAGGAGATGCTTTCTTTCCTGATGCGGAATGGGATGCCTTCCCGCAGAATTCTTATTTAGGATTGGGAAGCCATGGTTCGGATTGCGGAGGCTCTGGTTTGCCAACTGGCCCGTGGAGCGCGTTGAATGTCAATTGTGATCAGGGTAATTCCAGTACGTATGATGCCAATAATGATACTTGGGATATTACTTCAAATTGTCCTCCGGATAACATTCATACTGATATTTATGCTTATCTCGCGCAGGAGGCTTGTGGTGATTTGAGTATTACAGTCAAGATAGAGGGGATAGTTGGTCTGGGTAAAGGGGGCTTGATGATTCGGGAATCTATCGCACCCCAATCGAAGTACGTATGGCTCACAAAGCGTGCCGGAGGGGGCTTCCGCTGGGAGTTTAGAGCAAATGACTACGAAGTGCCACATTATCAGGGACTGCCCTTTTATGGCGCAAGTTGGATGAGAGTAACGAGAACAGGTAATTACTTTAAGGCTTACCTTTCTTATAACGGTGTGACTTGGCACCAAGTGGCTGCTACGCCTCTATCAATGAGTACCTGTCCACTGGCAGGGTTTGCCGTAGAGACATTGAACTTCTCACCATCGACTTTCACCATAAGCAATCTCGAACTGGATGTTGTCGGTAACAATGCTCTTGCTCGTTCGACGGAAGGGGGTAAAGTAGCCCTCATTGATAAAGAGAGAGGTAATCAGCCGGAACTTCCCGCAGTCAATATAGCTGAAAGGTCGACAGATGTTGCTATTTATCCCAATCCTGCAAGAGATTGGGTAAATATCAATATTCCTTCAGAATGGAGAACGGCCGGCACTTTGCAAATCATCGACCCAACGGGGAAAGTATTGATAGAGCAAAGATTCAGCGAAGATGAGCAGACCATTGAGCTCCAGCTCTCAAAATTAAATATAGCAAAAGGAATGTATATCATCAGGCTGCAAACGAGTAGTCAGACGATTAATAGGCAGTTTATTAAGCAGTAAATTACTCAAGTAATTTAAAAGGAATGGCTTCCGGTTGTACAATCGGAAGCCATTTCTTTTTGAAAACAAAAAAGCCAAATCTCTTTTATACAATAAAACAAAGAGATTTGGCTTAGGATGTAGTAATTTTGCCCCATCAACAAATCCATTCTACGATGGATAGTTCAATAGTGTGTGTTTGCTCTTTACGGGGCAAATATATGGGGTATTCATCAAAGTTGCAACTAGATTAGGTCATAACTATGATATATCAAGGGATAATAAAGCTGTTCAAGGCGATGCCGATGTGGATAATTCATTTGCTGTCAGATGGGTTATATATTTTTTTGTATTTTTTAATAAAATATAGAAAAAAGGTTGTTTTAATGAATTTAGATATTGCTTTTCCCGAAAAAACAGAGGGAGAGAAAAAAGCAATTTCCCGGAAATTTTATAAAAACTTGTGTGATGTCATACTCGAAACACTCAAGGGATTAACGCTAAGTGAATCAGAATTAGGCAGACGTTTTGTCTATGAAAATCCTGAAATTTTTGAGGAAGATTTTCAGAAGGGGAATAGTGTAATCGTATTAGGGGGGCATTTTGCGAATTGGGAGTGGGGTGTAATCTCCTTCAATCCCGCTGTTAAACATCAGGTTGTTGGCATCTATAAACCGATTAAAAACAAAGCTTTCGAATCGATATTCAACCAATATAGAGTTCAATGGGGGCTGAAATTGGCGAAAATGTCGCAGGCAGGAAGAGCTATTGTCCGGTATATGAAGGAGCCTTCGGCTTTTGTCTTTATTATGGATCAATCCCCCTCTGACGTGGATCACGCTCATTGGGTTGATTTTTTCGGACGAAGAACAGCTTTTCATCATGGTGTTGATAAGATAGCCCGGAAGACAAAGTTGCCCGTTTATTATTTTGATATTGTTCGGGTGAAACGTGGTTTTTATGAAGTGACCTTTAAAAAAATCGCCCTCCAATATCCAATATCAGAGGGCGATTTGACGAAGCGTTATGCTCATTTGCTAGAAGAAAGCATCAGAAAACATCCGGAAAACTGGCTTTGGTCTCATCGAAGATGGAAGCGAAAGTTGCCTACTACTACTTCTTCTTGAAGTACTGGACTTTATCATTGTTGTTGGCCACGATAATCAAAGGCGTGGGCTTTTGAATAATGGCAATATCTCTTGCATCTTTATCTGCCTTAAATCCCGATTTCAGGACGGGAACAGCCTTGAAGTTGCCCTTCCCGTCTCCCTGCAAATACCATCCTGTTCCTGCATCGTAGCGTATGGTTTCGACTTCTGCCTGATACAAATTGCCGACTGCTAAAACATCGGGGTTGCCATCCTCATTGATGTCGGCAACTGCAATACCACGCATTGGTGCAATTTGGGCAGGAATGGGAAGTGGGTTTGCTGTGAAATGCCCTGAGCCATCATTTTTGTACAGCGTACTCGTGAATGTTGTTACTTCCTTCCTTACAGCTGTGCCCAATTTTTCTTCCGGTAATATATTGTTGATAGTTGCTTTGGCAAAACCATCAAAAGTTGGGAATTTTTTGGCGACGAAAGGCATTTGCTCTGAAGTACACTGCCTTCCCCTCATGGGCAATAGTTTATCTCCCGAGTATTTTGCCAATACGACATCATTGGTGCCATTTCCATCGAAGTCATTTTCCAATACTGTAAAAGGATGTTTCTTGCTACCTTTGAATTTGTTATTCAAGCCAAGGTTTCCTGCCAATATATCCAAATCTCCGTCCTTGTCGAAGTCTGCCACAGCAACCGACCACCAAAAGCCTTTTTCGTCGGAAGTATTTGCGGTAGCAGAAATATTGGTAAATTTGCCATCATTATTTTTGAAAATACTCAAGGGCATCCACTCTCCCACAACGATAAGTTCTTGATTTCCATCTTTATCAATGTCAGCAAAGGCAGCATCTGTTACCAATCCGATTTTTTTAAGTTCGGGTGCCATCGTTTTGGTCACATCCTGAAAGCGACCACCGTTATTGAGGAGCAAATGAGAGTTGGGTGCGCTTGGGTATCTGCCGGGTAAGAGCCTGCCTCCGACAAACAAGTCCAAGTCTCCATCATTGTCAATATCTGCGGCGGCGATTTTCTGACCGCTATCGTGCATCTTAGGGAGGGCATTGGTGCTTTTCCTGAAATTGCCTCTTCCGTCATTGAGGTATAACCTGTCTTGATACATCGGGCTACCTATTTCAAAAGCAGCACCGCCGCTTACGACGTATAAGTCCAAATCCTTATCGCCATCGGCATCAAATAATAAGGCTCCCATATCTTCCTGACCAGCATCTGCTTTCCACGCTTGTGAAGGAGCTTCGTCAAATCCATTTCCATTGTTTAAGTATAATCGTCCTGACTGTCCGGCGGCACCACCTATAAAATAGTCTTCTTTCCCATCGTTATTTACATCTCCTGTGGCGATATAAGGCCCGTTTTGAGATTCTTTATGGGGAAGGAGAATTTCTCTTTCAAAGTCGTCAAAGTCATTTTCTGTATGTTTGAAATCACCATCCGTTTCTACAAAAATCGGATTGGGATTGATGCGTTTTGGCTCATTGCCGGTCGCCTCGGATTGCTTCAGTGTCAGGCGTTGATTCGCTTTGATATTACTCATTGTTGTCGTCTTTCCGTTGGGCCAGTAAACGGTCAACTTATCAACTTGTTGGGCATCTCCCAATCCAAAATGTATTAGTGGCTCGGATGAGGAGAAGTATCCGCGGGTAGTTGTTAACTCCTGCACCTGAATGTTGTCCCCTACCTGAATTTTAACCTGGGCGTTCATCGCAAATGGATTGTCTCCTTCCCCTTTTAATTCAAGCTGTAGGTAGTTGTTCAGTCGCCCTTTATTGTTTTGATAAATAGACGCCTCCGCATTGACATTATTGATGATGATATCCAAATCTCCATCCTTATCTAAATCGGCAAGTGCCATACCGTTGCTGAAACCGGGCTGCTCGAAACCCCAGTCTTTGGTCACTTTCTCGAATGTCCAGTCACCTTTATTGTGGTAAGCATAGTTAGGTAATGGCGTGGAGGGAAGGTTGTGAATTAACTTCATAACGTCGAAGTTTCGATTTCCTGACATGATTTGTTTTTTCAGGGCTTCTCCAGCGTCATTGTTACGAATATCTCTGACGATACCATTGGTAATCATTACGTCCTTGAGGCCATCATTATCAATATCCCCAAAAAGGAATGCCCAACTCCAGTCGGTTTTTGAAATATGAGCGACTTGACCAATTTCACTAAAAGTGCCATTTCCATTGTTTTTTTGTAGGGTATTGTACATATATTGGTAGTGTCGTCCTTGATTGACGTATCGCCAAAACCGGGCAATATCCATCGAGCCCATATTTGTCTTGGAGCGATAGTGGCTCTCGGAAGCCATATCAACCACCCCAATATCCTTAAGTCCATCATTGTCGTAATCAGCAATGTCGCTCCCCATCCCATAGAAGGAAACGTGTTTAAACTGTTCCATGTTTTTTTGAGTAAAAGTGCCATCATGGTTGTTGATGTACAACATGTCGGGCTCTTCGTAATCATTTGATACAAAAATATCGACCCAGCCATCATCGTTGACGTCACTGGCAACTGCATTTAATCCGTAAGAGTAGTTGGTGATACCGGCAAATTTGGTGGCATTGACGAATCGTCCCCCTTCATTTCGATAGAGTTGGTCGCTATAGATAGGGTCGTTTTTGTCAATAGTTGGACCTATTTTTTTACTTCTGACATAACGCTTATTGAGGGGTTGATTTACTAGATACATATCCAAATCCCCATCGTTGTCATAATCCAAAAAAGTCGCCTGCATAGATACTCCGGGGTGATCAACTTTGTATTTTTTTGCCTGCTCGCTAAAAGTATTGTCCCCGTTGTTAATGTAGAGGAGGTTTTTCCTATCCTCTTTTTTGAGAGATGGACCGGCTCTACATACATAGATGTCAAGTAATCCATCACCATTTACATCAGCCATGGTTGTGCCGAAAGACCAGTGTCCGTCCGATTTGATTTTGGCAGATTGGGTGATGTCTTCAAATTTGAAATTTCCTTTATTGAGATAAAGCTTATCATCTACCTTATTTCCGGAAAAAAATAAATCGGGTAATCCATCTCCGTTAATGTCGCCGGCACTGACGCCTCCCCCATTGTAAACTTCTTCCCAAACAAAATGATTGAAAGTTTTGGTTTCGACGATTTCATTATTGAATGATACATGACTTTGGCTGGAAGGGATTAGCCTAAGCATAGGAGCATTAGCGTCAATTGATGCAGTTTTTGGCTCATTTGAGCATCCGCTCATCATAAACAGTCCCAAGATAAAAACGAATAAAAATGATTTTGTGCGCATGGTCGTATAATTTTTGACAAAAATAAGAAGAATACCAGTTTTTTTGCCGGATACTTAAATAAAAATGCAGAATAGCCTTGAATCATTCTATACAATCCCATATATTTGCCGTTGAGAATGTGATTTTCCATTAACCGACAATCATCCCATGACTACACAGAAAGTTAAATTTCATCCTTTGTTGCGGGTTACAGATACTGTACCGTGCCACCGATTTGTTTTTTCCTGATATTTTTTGTTGTTGTTTTATGTGACTTATGTGAGTCCATTCCGTTGTAATTATATAAAGCGTCTCTATGAAAAAACAAAATTCGGTTACTTTGTATGCCATCGTATTGGCCGTTGGCATTAGTCTATTGAAAACCACCCCGGTTTTATGCGCGAGTGTATTGCCTTTCAACGCGCAGGATTATTTTGTAACTATACCTCCGGATTCATTATATACAAACACCAAAGGCTCAGATGTTACCCGATTGTCTATTCCGATTAGGGAGGAAATTTTTCTTCTCGGATGCGAGAATATGGGCTTTGCCGGATATTTCGGAATTGAAAATTGGGAAATAAAGAATTTAGGTGACGGTGGGGTAGATGTCACCGGAGCACCCAATGGTTTACTAATTCATACAATTGGTGAATCTCCAGATAAAGAGAACCCCCGGGGTGAGTGGCAATGTAAAATTGTCATCCCATCCGAGGGCTATGTATATCTTGATTTGGAAAAAATTGGGGGCTCCATTTTTTCAATGGAATATGCCGTCAATGGAAAAACTCCACTTCCTTTATATCGAAGCGATAAGAAAATCAACTCCCATTTTACCACCTTACTTCATAGGAATGACGTCTTGGAAATAAGACTATCATTTGATGCCGGCAAAAGTAACACTTTCCTATTAAAAGACTTCCATTTCTTTACAAATACCGAAAAAATAAAACAAAAAACAGCACTTTCCTGCTCTTTTTGGGATGGAATTCCGGTTTTTTCATGTAATCGTTCCTTTATAAGCACTCCTGTTATGGGTATTGGAAATATCATTCTTCCCGAGAATGTAATAACTTCAAAAGGGAGAACAACTCCTAAATACACCGGATACCCACTTGTTGACCTCGATGGACTTGCCTATACTGAAGAAGATCAATTCTACCTAAATAATCGGGTTACACCCTTCGTTTTTAAATGGGAGGATGTCCGTTCTATCGTAGATGGGGAGGACGTTATTTTGCGAAAATGGACAGTAAAAGATCAGTGTAAGGAGAATGTATTGGTGGCTACGCAAAAGATAGTTGTGGCCGATTCCAATATTACTATGAAGTAGGCTGGTTTAAGGAAAGTCTGGTTTGTGTGAAAATTCCTTCCTCTCTTTTGGAACAACTTCTACAAAAAAATAAATACCTTTGAGTTTTGATAAAGTCGAAAAAATAAAACTTTGGATAATTCTAATTACTTATCAGAACTTAATGAAGTACAACGAGGGGCTGTTACTACCACCAAAGGTCCTGTTTTGATTGTCGCCGGTCCCGGCTCGGGGAAAACGCGCGTATTGACTTACCGGATTGCCCACTTGCTGAATACAGGAGTTTCACCGAGGAATATTCTTTCATTGACCTTTACCAATAAGGCCGCTCGTGAAATGAAAGAGAGGATTAGCAAAGTAGCAGGTAACCGGGGGTTTAGCGTTTGGGCGGGTACTTTCCATTCAATTTTCGCCAGAATTTTACGGGTAGAGGCAGAGAAAATCGGTTACCCTTCGAGTTTCACTATTTACGACGCAGATGATAGCAAAAGCCTTATAAGGAGTATCATTAAACAATTGAATCTCAATAAAGAACACTACCGGGTGAACGCCGTTCGTACCCGAATATCCTCCGCAAAATCGCAATTGATTACGCCAAAGCTATACGCTCAACGGGAAGATTTATTGATGGAAGATGCCAAGGCTCGAATGCCTCATCTGAATAAAATCTATACCACTTATACGCTCCGTTGTAAGCAGTCGGGGGCGATGGATTTTGATGATTTATTGTATCGTTTTTTTGAGCTGCTGCAAAAAGATAAGGAGACGCTGGATAAATATCGCGAGCGTTTCCAACACGTTTTGGTCGACGAGTTTCAGGATACCAACCAATTGCAATATGCCATTATCAAAAAGTTGGTTTACTACAAGGACAGCCCGATGAATATCTGTGCAGTGGGCGATGATGCCCAGAGTATTTATGCCTTTCGAGGGGCTACGATTCAGAATATATTAGATTTCGAGAAAGAATTTAAGCCGCATGGTATTAAGGTGTTTAAGTTGGAGCAAAACTACCGCTCGACAGAACATATCGTCAAAATTGCCAATCAGGTTATCCAACAGAATCGCAACCAAATTCAAAAAGAAATCTGGTCGGATAAGGGGGAAGGACAAAAAGTGAAGATTATCGCTGCCAATTCAGACAACGAAGAGGGGAAACGCATCGCGGATACGATAATCGAACAGAAAAATAGATATCATCTTAGCAATACAGACATCGCTGTTTTGTATCGCACCAATGCGCAATCGAGAATCATTGAAGAGTATTTGAGGCGATTCAATATTCCATATCGGGTATTTGGCGGATTGTCATTCTACCAAAGAAAAGAAGTGAAAGATGCCATTTCATACCTCCGCTTGGTCGTCAACCCTAATGATGATGAAGCATTGAAGCGAGTTATTAATTATCCTAAAAGAGGTATTGGCAATACGACAATTGATAAAATTGAAGCGGTTGCTATCGAGTTGGGGCAATCAATGTGGGATAGTTTGCTGATGGTTGATGTGGGGCCTCGAGCTAAAAATGCCATTAGTAGCTTCCGGAGGATTATCCTGAAAGCGGCGGAGAAGAATAAGTCGGAAGATGCCTTCGACGTAGCAAGTTTTATTTTGAAGAAATCCGGATTGTATGACTTGCTCAAAGGGGATAATACCATTGAGGGGATGAATAGAATGGAGAACTTCAACGCCCTGCTTGATGGTATCCAGTCCTTTGTGAATGATGGAAGTGAGTTTGCGGAAGTCGGTGCTGAAGACGCTTCACTTGCCAGTTATCTGCAAAATATTGCTCTATTAACGGACTTTGACACTAAAGACTCCGATGGAAACTATGTTACCCTAATGACAGTACACGCTGCAAAAGGGCTGGAATTCAAATCTGTTTTTGTCACAGGGCTGGAAGAAAACCTTTTCCCTTCTTTCATGGCGAAGGATAACCCCGAAGCTATTGATGAAGAAAGACGACTTTTTTACGTAGCCATTACACGAGCTGAGCAGTACCTAACACTATCTTATGCAGATAATCGGTATCAATTTGGGAAAGCACGTCATAATGCTCCAAGTCGCTTCCTCGATGAAGTGCCTGAGAATCACGTCGAGATGCCAACCCGACGTGCAGTCTCGGCTGGAAGACGGGCAACGGTCGGTGCCCGCTCAGGGATTTCGGGTAGCTTCAAGCGCCCTGTGCCCATATCGCGCAACCAAACACTAATGGCTGACCCCAGTACTTTTAAAGCGAGTCCTGCTGCCGCTATTCAAGTGGGAATGAAGGTGCTACATCTTAAGTTTGGCAAAGGCAAAGTGTTGGCAATTGACGGTAGGGAACCCAATAGAGTGGCAACGATTTTCTTTGACCAAATACCCAACCCGGAGCGGAAAATCATGCTGAAATTTGCGAAGTTGCAAATCATTTGACCGCTTTTTAAAATAACTCTTAGACAATAGCCGTGAAATTATTATGATTGAATTCAAACAAATAGGCACCATTTATACCCCCTTCAAATCAAGGGAGGGAATGCCCATTCAATCCAATGGAGCGAAAGGTGTTAAAGGAAAGATTGTAATCAACAAAGAGTTCTCGCCGGGATTGAAAGACCTGACAGATTTTTCGCATATTATAGTGATATTCTATTTTCACAAATCGATTGGGTTCGATTTGCAAACAGTCCCCTTTCTCGATACAGAAAAAAGAGGGGTCTTTGCAACAAGGGCTCCCAAGAGACCCAACGCTATTGGCTTGTCGGTCGTCAAGCTATTGGGTATTAATAAAAATGTAATTGACATTGAAAATGTCGATATGCTCAATGAAACTCCGCTCCTTGATATTAAGCCGTATATCCCGGATTTTGACATTCACAAGGTTAAAAAGAGTGGATGGATTGAGAACAAGACAAAAGCATTAGATAAAATCAAGTCAGATACAAGATTCAAATAAATAAGTAGACAATGAAAAAAATAGTAGTATTAACAGTTTTAATTATTACCGGACTATCACTAAACTCCTGTAGTGAAAATGAAAAAGTGGAAAAGGAAGAGAAAATGACCATGCAAAAACCGGACATGGGAATGGCTGTCAAAGACGAACGAATTTCTTTGAAGTTAAATCCAATGCAGAAAAACCATCAATTGGTGAATATGCGTAGTCATCTGGAGGCTATTCAGACACTTATTGGGCTTATTTCGCAGGAAAAGTACGACGAGGCGTCGAAAGTTGCCTACGAAAAGCTAGGCTCAACAACAGAGATGCAACTAATGTGTTCTTCTTTTGGAAATAAAAAATTTGAAGATATGGGATTGGCATTTCATAAGAGTGCCGATAAAATGAGCGAAATTTTAAAAACAAAAGACAAGGATAAATCATTGGAGGCAATCTCTAATACGATGAATTATTGCGTGCAATGCCACTCCTTGTTCAGACAATAATTTACGACTCTTCTGAATATGCCCGGCAGTTCGTCAATACATCATAAAAAAGCAATCACAGACAAAGCCCTCGAACTGGGCTTTGCCGCTATCGGGTTTTCTCGTGCTGAGAAGATGGAAGAAGAAGCCCGGTTATTGGAAAAATGGCTAAATGCTAATCAGCATGGGCAAATGCATTATATGGCTAACCACTTTGAGAAAAGAACGGACCCTACCTTGCTTGTCCCTGGAGCCAAAACGGTCATTAGCCTGCTTTACAATTATTATCCGGAGCAGCAACAACCGGAGGATACTTACAAAATATCCAAATACGCCTATGGGAAGGATTATCACTACATTATTAAGCACAAGCTGAAGTCTCTTTTCTTTTTTATGCAGGAGCAAGTTGGAGCAGTGGAAGGGAGGGTTTTTGTTGATTCTGCTCCCGTATTAGAGCGCGACTGGGCAAGACGAAGCGGTCTTGGGTGGATAGGACGAAATGCCATGTTAATCCACCCGGGGGCAGGTTCTTTTTTCTTCCTGTCCGAATTGATTGTTGATTTGGAATTGCCTCCTGATGGTCCTATCAAAAATTATTGCGGTACTTGCACCCGGTGTATAGAAGCCTGCCCGACTGGGGCAATATCCGGTAGTGCCCCACACGTGGACGGCAGCAAGTGTATTTCGTACTTCACCATTGAATTGCGAGAAGCAATTCCCTTGGACTACAAGGGTAAATTCGATGACTGGATATTCGGCTGTGATGTTTGTCAGGATGTCTGCCCTTGGAATCGTTTTTCCACGCCGCACGGGGAGCCCGATTTCCTCCCACACCACTCTCTGCTGGAAATGACCAAAGAGGACTGGCAGCAATTGGAGGAAGAGACGTTTAGACAGGTGTTTAAAAAATCAGCTGTCAAACGAACTAAATACACAGGATTGAGACGAAATATCGACTTTGTTACTCCATGATACGATACCAAGTCTGTGTCCGGTATAACCCGGTCCAGTGCTTTCCTCTGACCTTTAATTCGTCGGACTTACCATCTTCAAACCAAACGCTTGCACCGTAAGATTTTCCATTTTCGGGGTCCATAATGGTACCGTAGCTCCAGTAGTAGCGGTAAGGCTCTAAGTCTTCCAAAATAACCATTCCCACAACTAACTGACCTTTCTTTGCACCCGAACATTTGTCACAACGAGTATCGGCAGGTTTGAGTAGGAGGCGTTCCACCTTTCCGTAAAATTTTCCATTTTGCTCATAAATCCGGACATAGGATTTTGCTTTGCCTGTTTTGTCATCGATGGTCTTCCACAGCCCGACCGGTGAGCTTTGTGCAATAGCAATAACAGACACAGCTAAAAGCAGCCCGAAAGTAAAAAAAGCTTTCTTTATCATTATAATTGAATTTTGTTAGTTCTCAATATTATTGTGCTCACCTCAAAACACTCCTGATTTCTTCGAGGTGTCTTGATTCTATCGGAGCTCTACGCGTTTTATTGGTTTCTGTAAAAAAGGAATGGCTTTCCAGAAATGAGACTTGAATTTGATTCCACTTTTCTTCCGAGTCGAGAATTTTCAAAGCTTTCAACTCTTCGAAAAGTGTTCGCCCTATTGGGTAGAAATCATCCCTTCCGAGATAATCCAAATCTGCATCGCATATGATTTCTTCCAGTTTATTCTTAGGTGATTGGGGTATTTTGGTCGCCATAATCATGCCGCAAATACGCTCAATTTCTTCTTCGGTGTAATCGTATTTTGGAAGAGCCGCTCTGGCAATTTCGCAGCCGGCTTCTTCATGGCCATTTGTCGTGACGACAAACCCCGAATCGTGGAATAATACGGCGGTCTTGAGCAACATCGCTTCGTAGGGAGCTACCTTTTCAGAACGGCACAACTCATCTGCTACCGTCAGTACATCTAATGTATGGTGTACGCCATGGTAGGTGAG
>JALVDO010000151.1 GCA_027008975.1 Saprospiraceae bacterium
CTGATTGTTTTGTTACATCAAATTTAACACTTTTTCTAAAAAAACAGCCATTTTTTTATTTTACTGCAATATAGACTGCTGTCTGCCACCGGCAACGCCAGGCAGGCTGACTGGAGCAATACGGAAGGAAGATCGGGGTATGCTTCACAACGGATCGGGGATTCTTTTTCCAAAGCCGGCCTGCCTGGCTTTGCCAACGGCAGACAGGCTCAGGCTTCATCCCTCCCTCTGGTCAGGATGCAGGCCTCCTGCGTCGTCCGCCTGTCCAGCTTATCCGTATGGATATGGACTCCCCGATCCTAACCTGGCTTTTTTTTAATAAATCATCTTGGTTGTCTTGCATGAAAGACAATAAATCTATATCTTTGTCTTGTATAAAAGACAATAGAGTGAAAAAGAGGAATGAATTCAGAGAAATTATTCAGGAATTTATATTGAGTCCATTGCCGGAGATCGTCATGCGCGGGATGGAACTACCACTTGATGTACCTAAAATTGTATCCTTATTGGGACCCCGTAGAGCGGGCAAAACTTATTATTTGTATCAGCTTATCCGGCAATTGCAACTGGTGAAGAAAGTGGATAGATCCCGATTGATATATGTCAACTTTGAGGACGACCGTTTATTCCCGCTTCAGCTAAGTGATTTGGATGATTTACTACAAACATATTATGAGCTCTATCCTGCCAACAAAGCCAAAAAGGTTTGGTTTTTTTTCGATGAAATACAGGAAGTCTCTAGTTGGGAAAAATTTGTGCGAAGAGTTTTTGACAGGGAGAACTGTAGAATATATTTGACGGGCTCTTCGTCGAAGCTGTTGAGCAGAGAATTATCTACTACGCTGCGCGGCAGAACCCTGCCTTTTGAAGTTTTCCCACTCAGCTTCGAAGAGTTTTTGAAATTCAATAAAGTGGCATTTCATAAAGATACGCCCGAAGGGAAGTCGGTTCTTTTGCACTGGCTGGATCGCTGGTTAGTGCAAGGAGGTTTTCCGGAGTTGGTTTTTCTGCCAAAGGAACTCCATCGCCGGACGATAGATGAATACCTCGATTTGATGTTATACAGGGATTTGACGGAGCGATTTTCGATAAAAAATCCGTCCTTACTCAAATACTTGCTCAAATATCTTGTGAGTAATGTCGCCAATCCGTTTAGCATCACTAAGACGTTTAACGATATAAAATCGCAGGGTTATGCAGTCAGTAGAAGTACGATTTATGATTATTTGTCCTATCTCGAAGAGGCTTTTGCCGTTTTTAGAATCAATATTTGGCACCGCTCGGTCAGGACACAGGCTTTGCGCCCGGACAAAACATATATCATTGACCCTGCTTTCAAACACGCCCTGACGATAGGCGAAGACAAAGGGCGGTTGTTGGAAAATGCCGTTTTTCTCTTTTTGAGGCAAAAGGGACTACAACTCCACTATTTTCAACAAAAACAGGAGGTGGATTTCTACTGGGAAAACGGAATACCCACCAATGTTTGTTTTGAGTATTATACCCCCAACACCAGACAACGGGAAATATCAGGAATGTTGGAGGCTCTTCAGTATCTAGACTTGGAAGAGGGGCTTATCGTCACAAGAGATCAATCGGAAATAATTCATCAGGAAGGAAAAACAATAAAAGTGGTACCTGCCTATGCGTATTTTTTGTCATAGTACCTAGTACCGGCGGTTTCAACTACCCAATAGTATAGGCGGTTTTAACCGCCTCAAAAAATAGAATAAAGCGGCGGTTAAAACCGACCTGTGCCATGCCTACGCCAATATCCGCATTGCGACCGCAGGTCGCAGCGAGTAGCTTTGTTTGAATGATTACTGCATTCCCCGAGCTGACTGGAGCAATAGCGGAAGGAAGATCGGGGTATGCTTTATGACGGCTTTCACTAAAACAAATCCCACCTCCCCGTTGTTATCAAATCCTATGAAGAAAGTATTGGTCATCGGAGCGTCTGTCAAGCCCACGAGATATAGCAACAGAGTTGTGCGCCTGCTAAAGCAAAAGGGTTATCAACCCATCCCCTTTGGTATCCGGGAGGGCGATATTGAGGGCATCCCCATCCGCACGGCACTCCCCGAAACAGAAAACCTCCACGCCATCTCCCTTTACCTCAATCCCAATCGGCAGGAGGCTTATTACGGCTATATTCTTCAACAAAAGCCCAAATACCTTATCTTTAACCCCGGAACAGAAAATCCTGAGTTGTTTATGATGGCGAAAAATGCCGGAATAAAACCTATGTACGCCTGCAATTTGGCGATGCTGAGTATTGGAAATTTCCCGGAATGATATGATTGAAAAACCGTATTTATTAAGACCATAATTGAGCGGGCAAAGAGTCTGCCCGTAGGTAACTATCTCGATATTCGGAGTCATCAGCGCAAAAAGATTTAATTCACCCCAATAAACCTAGGTTTTTACAAAAAAATCCATTTTTTTGCAAAAAAACTTGCACTTAATAAAAAAGGTTTGCACTTTTGCAAAGTGAACATTCACTAACATTGAAATTTAACGATTATGAACGGCAAGAATAACATTGCAATTGGGTTTTTAACAATGGGGCTATTTATGGCTTATGGTTTTCTTCTGATATATCTGCGCGACTTCGCCCCCGGTAAAGAAGAGTGGGTAAACAGCTATCCAATTGGGAAGCATTTTGAGACAAGGCTGGCACATGTACATGGCAATCTATTTGCGTTTTTGAATATACTAATAGGTTACCTGCTGCTCAAGTTCAACGATACATTGAAAAACACAAAGGCTATTTCCTGGCTTGCATTATCGGGATTATTGATGCCTTTGGGGATTTTATCAGAGGTTTATCTGGGGTTTCCTCCTATTTTTGTCCTAATAGGGGCTATCACAATGACTGCTTCGGTATTATGGTTGGGGGTTTCTTTTTATAAGATGAAAAGTTTGGCAGCATAAAATCGTATAACAAATGACCATTCAAATTACAGACAGGCAAATTGAAATTATCGAAGCTGCGGGGAAAATTCTTTCCCGCTCCGGCGTAAGTGGGCTGACGATTAAGAATCTGGCAAAAGAGATGAAATTTTCGGAAAGTGCCATTTACCGTCACTTCAAAAGCAAGGAAGACATCATCGTTGCAATGTTGGAATATCTGGCAGAAAGTATCAATGATTTGCACCGGAATACCCTTGCAGATGATGCACCGGCTGACGAGCGACTGGAAAGATTATTTCAAAAACACTTTTCTTTCTTTTCGAAAAATCCTCATTACGTAGCAGTAGTCTTTTCGGACGGATTGCTGGAGGTAAGCAAAAAAATCAATGAGACCATCCTGAAAATAATGGAAGTCAAAATGAAATATTTGCTGCCCATTATTTTAGAAGGGCAAAAAAGTGGTGTATTCACTAATGCCGTTGCAACTGATGAACTTTTGAATATTATCATGGGTGCAGTACGTCTTGAAATGTTCAAGTGGAGAATGGATCACTATCAATTTGATTTACAAAAATACGGGAATGAAATGATTCAATCCCTTTTAATATTAATAAAAAAATAATGGAAAAAATTATTCGTTTTACATCGGCTTTTATACTGATGGCTTTTGGTTTATTGACGCTTTTTTTAAGCACTTCGGTTATTTTTGACCTATTTGATATACGGGCAAAACAAGGTAATTACGTCTTGTTTATCCTTTGGGCAAATTTTATAAGCAGCCTGATTTATTTAAGTGCGGCTTATGGATTTTTGAAAAAGAAAAAATGGACAACACCAATTCTTATCATTTCTACCGGCATACTCATTTTTGCATTCATAGGATTGCAGTTCCACATCAATGCAGGTGGACTTTACGAAACCAAAACGGTTTTCGCTATGATTTTCAGAATTAGTGTGACAGCAGTATTTACAGTATTGGCGTATTTTAATATTACAAAAAAGATATAAAAAATTTTTTAACTCATGAAGTTAGTAAGTATTCACAAACATTACATCATTTTTATTTTGATGGTAATTATCGGACAACCGCTACGGGCACAAATCAAAACGCTTGATCAATGTATTGAAGCGACAATGAATAACAACAAAAAATTAGAGCTCAGTAGGAATAACATCCTTATCGGAAAAGAAAAACAGGAACAGGTAAAAGCCAATAGGCTGCCAAAGGTCAAAATAGAGGCAGATTATAAGTATTTTATTGATTTGCCTTATCAATTGATGCCATTATCTGTCTTTGGAGGGCCGGAAGGACAATTCAAGGAGGCACAATTTGGGGTTCCACATAATATCAACGCCAATTTACAATTTGCTATGCCGCTCTACAATCCACAGATAAAGAGTAACATTGATAATACAAAAATTGGTATTGAACTGGCAGAATTACAACTACAAAAGTCGGAAGAGCAGCTTTATTTTGATATTTCCAACCTCTACTACAATGCACAGATTTTACGGAATCAAAAGCAGTTTGTAGAAGATAATTTGCGCAATAG
>JALVDO010000152.1 GCA_027008975.1 Saprospiraceae bacterium
TGCGCATTGTATTTTTGTAAATCTATTTGGTCAACCTTCTCCATCAAGATCACGACGTCATTTTCGATACGATTTATTCTTCGATTGACAGAGTACCCTTTTAGAAGATGATCTTTCAAAACCTTATTTGCCCATATTCTAAACTGAATACCACGATGAGATTTAACACGGTATCCAACAGAAATTATCATATCAAGGTTATAATATTCAACTTGATAAACTTTGCCATCCTTAGCAGTTGTCGCAAATTTTGCGACAACTGAAAAATTTTTTAATTCCTCCTTTAGAATATTCGCAATATGCTTTCCTATTGTCTTTACGTCTCTATCAAATAGAGTAGATAATTGCTGCCGGTTTAACCAAACATTATCTCCCTCAACCCTAACATTTATATGTTGGGATTGCTTGTCTATTTGATATAAAACAATTTCGTTTTTGGTAGTTATATTCATCTGTTTATTTTTTTATTGCCTTAATGGCACAGATGGAACTTACCATGATTAAATAATCATTCCCTTGTGAGTTTAATAATTATTTAATCATGGACGTTTCATTTAATGTCCTCTTAAAAAATAGCAAGTAATTACAAAAAATCACAGCACCATAGCAACCGCAAATACGAGTACAGATACAATCAATCCATACATAAAAATGCTGTAACACCAACGGAGGTAGCGATATTTTTTAGCCAATACGATTCCGAGAAAATAAATATCCCTTGTCATGGAGCCGTAGAGATAATCGGTATCCTTGATCAATTCCATCATCCCATCCTCGAAGTCATCCAGCGGCATTTTGTAGAAGTTGCCAAAAAACAACAAATTCCCTCGTTTTTGTTGGATGTCTTCTTTTGTGACTTTGCCTTCCGTTATTTTGGGGCGCGTTGATAAAATAGCAAACGTCAGTGCAGCAAGACAGACCACCAACAGCACAATAGTCGGCGCTATTAGTTTCGGATCTTCATCAAACCTCGGCATCAGATTGGAAATGATAATCGAAATAATAATAGCATTGACACTCAACATGATATTCGCCTTGCTATCGGCCATAGAGCTAAGATTCACATGAGTGCGATAAGCCGTTCGGTACATGGTTTCGACCCCACGTCCAAGATTGATTTGCTTCAATTCGATTGAACTTGGATTAAATCGTTTTTTCTTTTTTTTCTTTTTCTTCTTCTTTATTTCCTCATTCATTGCTTCATGTTTTACCGGATGAAGCCTCCCTTTTTGTTTGGCCAACTGCCTAATGTGTTTCTCCTTTTTCTTTCCGTAAAGTTTTTTGGCAAAATCGGTATGATACTCGTGGTTAGTCATAAAATCCAACTCAAAATCCAACCATTCCGAATCGGACATAATCTTATCCCTCGTGAGTGCTATTTCCTGACGGACATGACCACACTGATTCCAATAATTTATATCTCCAAGATGACTTAAATCTGCATCGCACAATAAAGCCTCCAATAAATTTTGAGGTGACTGTGGCATCTTAGTCGCCATGATACATGCCTCAATTTGCTTGATTTTGTCTGCGGGATAGCTTTGTTGTTCAAGAAATTTCGCCATGTATTGACAGCTCCTTTTTTCATGGCCCTCGGGTCCTTGATCGTATCCGGCATCATGAAACCAAGCTGCCAACTGTAACATTTCCGATTCTTCATCAGATATTCCGGCAGCTTGCCCCAATATATTCACTGCTTCCACCACATCACGAATATGCCGGATGGTGTGAAATACAAAGCTTGCGGGAACATTTTTATTAAAATGCGCCGTTACATAATCCGCAGTTTGTTGAAGGATGGTGTATTCCTGCATATTCGTATATGTTTATCCGAATTAAAAATCAGCCAACCGTGGTGCCCTTGGAAACGGAATGACATCCCTTATATTGGTCATTCCTGTCACAAACTGTACCATTCGCTCAAAGCCCAGCCCAAAGCCTGCATGAGGGGCACCTCCAAACTTCCTCAAATCGAGATACCAACCCAATTCTTCCTCGTCAACACCCATTTCGTTCATACGGTTTTTCAAAACATCAAAACGGTCCTCGCGTTGTGCACCGCCTATGACCTCGCCGATGTAAGGGAATAAGACATCCATTGCGGCGACCGTCTTTCCATCGTCATTCAATCGCATATAAAAGGCTTTGAAATCCTTTGGGTAATCCGTCACGATGACCGGTTTTCCAAACTTCTTCTCAACCAACCAACGCTCGTGCTCTGCCTGCAAGTCTGTTCCCCACTCTACCGGAAACTCAAAACGTCCCTTTTTGTATGGCTTTGAATTTTGTAGCAACCGCACCGCCTCCGTATAAGTGATTCGTTCAAAATCGTTATCCACCACAAACCGAAGTGTATCCAATAATCCCATTGGGCGTCGCTCTTCCTTCTTCATATTCTTCTCCGCATCCTGAATTCTTTTATCCAAGAATGCTAACTCCTCTGGATAATGATTCATGGCGTGATTAATCAAATACTTGATGAAGGACTCTGCCAAATCCATATTACCCTCCAAATCCATAAACGCCACCTCCGGTTCTATCATCCAAAATTCGGACAAATGCCGGGTCGTATTGGAGTTTTCAGCACGGAAAGTCGGACCGAAAGTATATATTTTGCCAAGCGCCAAAGCCCCAATCTCGCCCTGTAACTGCCCCGAAACGGTCAGGTTGGTTGATTTACCAAAGAAATCCTGCGTGAAATCAACCTCTCCCTCTTCCGTCAACGGTGGATTTTTCGCATCGAGTGTTGTCACTCTAAACATCTCTCCCGCACCTTCGGCATCGTTTCCGGTTATGATAGGTGTATTCATATAATAAAAGCCATTATCATTGTAGAACTTGTGAACGGCGAAAGCCAACCCATGCCGAATTTTAAAAACGGCATTAAAAGTGTTAGTTCGCATTCTATAGTTGGCATGGCTTCGCAAAAACTCCATCGTCTGACGCTTGGGCTGCAACGGGTATTCTTCCAAGTTATTCTCCCCAAGCAATTCAATATCCCGTGCTAATACCTCAACACGCTGTCCCGCACCCTGTGACTCAACCAAGGCTCCGGTCACCTTAATGCAGGCATGAAAGCTCAATTTTTTCAAAAAATCGTCGTCGTATTCCTCAAAATCGACCACTACTTGCAAGTTATTAAAGGTAGTACCGTCGTTCAAGGCAATAAACCGCTTGGAACGAAAGGCTCTTATCCACCCCATAACAGTCACCGTCTGCCCTTTGGGTTCCGTCGTCAATATTTTTTTAATCTCTATTCGTTTTGACATATTCAAATTTAATTCTGATTGGAATTTTTACAAAAAATTCAAGTTTTGAAGTGCGAAAATAGCCACATTTAGGCAGGTAAACAATTATTTGTCGGGATTAATTTCAAAGAGGGGCATTGGACTTAGTATTTAGCAAATTTCATGAACAAAAGAACTGCAAAAACAATCCACTCAATACACGACAAGCTTCCTGCCAAAATTCCGGTATACACTCCCTCTTCCATATAAAAATCAAATTACTTTTTGTTTTTTAAAAATCTTCTCTATATTTGTCGAACGGTAAGTACTTAATCATCATTTGTCATCTCTCTGATTTGCCGTATTAACGACCTCCTGTGAATCATCATTTGGGGTGATTCTTCGAGGGGGAAAGAGCAAAAATTCACCAACATACAACCTGAGAAATTAAGAACTTTGTTGCGATTTATGTCTTGCCGAACATCAAAAACAAAGTCGCCGCAAGTTCTAAACAAAATAAACACATTTATAACAATGTATAAAGCGTGACAAAAGTTTTCATGTTTTATATTTTAAACTATTTATTCATAACAAAAACTTTCTAACGATGAAAAAATTACTTTTACTACCTTTATTTATGTTACTGGTAAGCTTTGTCTTTGGGCAAGCTACCATCATGGGAACGGTCAGTGATGACGATGGTCCGCTGTACGGAGTATCCCTCTTAATAAAGGATTCCTCAAGCGGAACAACCACCGATTTTGACGGAAAATATACGCTTTCCGTTGATCCGGGCACTTACACCATTGTAGCAAGTTATGTAGGCTATGGTACAGAAGAGCAATCTGTCACGGTGGGTAAAGGAGAGACCGCCACGTTGGACTTTAAACTTTCACAAGGTATCATGGTGGACGCCGTTATCGTTACGGGAACACGTGCATCCAACCGTACTAACCTAGACTCACCAACACCCGTTGACGTCATCAATGTATCGGAGTTGGCAAGTAGAGCACCACAGGTTCAAGTCAACCAGCTTTTGAATCAGTCCGTTCCTTCATTCTCATCCAACACCCAGACCATCTCCGATGGTACTGACCATATTGACCCCGCTTCATTGCGTGGTTTGGGACCAGACCAAGTATTGGTGTTGGTGAATGGAAAACGAAGACACACTTCTTCGTTGGTCAACGTAAACGGTACATTCGGTAGGGGAAATGTAGGAACGGATTTGAAT
>JALVDO010000153.1 GCA_027008975.1 Saprospiraceae bacterium
CTCAAAATCTTCAAAAGTTAGCGAAGGACAGGAGGCGGCCTCAAAGGACATCCTATCAGAAAAAAAAGTAAAGCCGGTCAGGCTTTTTTCAATGATTGCGGTCGGCTGTTCTGTCGCTCTAACTATTTGCTCCTCCTCTAAAGGCGACTGTTGAGCATTCCACTCATCGATACTCATGACCTTTTGATGCTTCTGAGCTACCAAGGTTAGGGTCATAGCAGAAAAAAAAGCCGTCATCAATAACAATGACCAGAATTTCGGCTTTAGGCATAATCGTAAAATGTAAATTTTTTTCATAATTGTTTTTTAAAAAATTAGTTTAATATTACACGATTCAAGACAGACCACTACTCAAAAGAGGCAGCCACCTATCAGATGAATTAATAGTTAATCGGAATTTGGATAATAAATGAAAGCAGTTTTGCGAAAACGCCATCAGAAGGCAAGAAACTCTTAGTAAGAAATGAACTAACGAGGGGATAAGTATTCTTGTTGTGGGGCAAATGTGGGAATAATATTTTAAAAAACAAAATAAAGGCGAAATAAAAAAAGATGGAGGGCGAAAAAATGTCACTCCACCTGCCTACCGATTAGGCAGACGGTAGGCAGGCAGGGTGACAAGAAGTTATTATTTATTCAACACAAACAACTTGGTCTTCACATCTTTATCCGTCTTCACACTAAGCATATAAAGTTGATTTTGGTTGCCAAACAACTTTGCCTGGATGACATCGCCTGCTACTTCGTCGATGTGTTTTGACCAGACAACGCGCCCTATCGGGTCGTAAATATTGACGTCAACACTTTCTCCCTGATATTCCCCGAGGTCGATATTCAACAGACCGGAGGTCGGGTTGGGATAGATATTCAAGCCGCGGTCGCCGGCAGTCTTTTCCTTTGCTATACCGGTTGCTTCTTTATCATCTCCGCTATCATCTTGTGTCGATAATGGCATAATGCCTGAATTATTACAGGTGTTAAGATTCCAATTCCATATCACATAATAATCCGAAGAAACCCGGTTATTACTGATGAATAACCCCGTCATGTAGGTGGTAAGCGTAGAACCTGAGTCGTTGACATTAATATTTTCCTGTGCAAAAATATTGACCGTGATATAAGAACCTTGATGAATGGAACAGTTATCTGACACATAGATAACACTTTTATAGAAAGCGGAGTTAATGACATTCATCTCGCCGATATTCATCTTCTTCTTTATTCGCATATTAGTGGGTTGCAGGAAGTTGATGGTTACATTATTTTCTGTTCTTAGATACTTGACGTAAATGTTATTATTGGCGATATTCACAGTTGCTCCATGCTTGATGATGATATTCCCGTAATGACTTCCGGATAGTGTCATAGTCGTATTAGGTGCAACGGTCACGTTGTTATTATCATAGTATGGATTGGACAGAAATATTGGAAGAGGGGCAGAGTAGTCTGCGTCAATAGTACTGTTGACAAAGCTGGTTCCGTCAATGGTGACACCACTCATGTCGGCGCGTAAGAACGTCCAAATACTAGTATTTTCAAAGATGCGAGTTTCGTCGGCATCAATAGCGCCAACACCACCACTTTGTACTTCCGATTCATACATTTTTGTGCCTTTATCTCCAATGATAGTGTAGGCGGATAGCAAAGTGGAGAGGTCTTCATTTACGACGGTAGATAAAATGCTTTGACATCCATTACCATCCGTTACGGTGACATAATAGGTGCCATTGGCAGGTGCTGTTACAGCAGAGGCACTTCCCAGCCCATTTGACCAGGCAAAGGTAATTGGTGGTGTCAGATCGGGGTAGTTGAATATTTTTACGGCAAGCCCTTTAACGCCCTGACACCAATAACCCAAATTCAACTGACTGATGGTTGCATCGGGTAATGGATTTACTGTGATATCGAAGCTGCAAGAAACGGAAAGTCCTGCATCATCATAAAAAGTATAGGTCACCGTATAGCTTCCTACGTCGAAGTAATCTCCCGGATTGTAATTACTTACAGCCGATACAATCCCGCAGTTGTCAGATGCTGTTGGAGGTGTCCAAGAAATGTTTTGGGCTCCGCACCTAGTGATATCATCCGGACATCCTGTCTCCAGGATAGGAGGTGTATCGTCGGTAACGGTCACATCAAAGGTGCAGGTAGCAGTCTGAGATCCATCCGTAGCGGTGCAGGTGACTGTCGTGGTTCCCACGGGGAAGAAATCCCCCGAATGAACGACCATCTGATTACCCGGGCCAACACAAAAATCAGTAGATTCACTAAAACCGAAACTACCTCCCTGTGCGATTATATTACCCTGACTTTTTAGCTTGTACTTTCCATTACCGTAGGCACAGCACATTCCGTCACCAAATGCATCATGGATAATAAAGGTGTAGTCTCCGTTGGGCACTCCGTTGATGGTTTCCGTGATGACCGAGCCTGGAGCCTGCCCCCCGTAAGGACCTCCGCTGGCAATTTGGATGCCTCCACTATTAACAATCTCCCAAGAGGTCTCATCCGGATAAGTATCAAACCGGAGTCGTAATTTTAATTTATGTCCTGCGTCACAGCTCATGCCTGTGGTACATACTACGGTCGCATTAGGGCACCCATTTGGCAAAATAGGGTCATCGAATGTCACATTCGTGCCACAGGCATCGTCATCACTCATTGCGGTTACATCTCCCGGGCAGTCGATAGCTAACATACAGGCGCTTGCTACATCAATGGCATAGGTGAAGGTACTTTGCCCAGGGCTTGGGCAGGCGTCATCCTGAACAGTTATCGTAAAAAACTGAGTAGTATTCTGATCGGCAGCAGTAGGTGTCCAACAAAACTGTGTGGTTTGGGTGGTAGCATAGCCGGTAGGCAAAGTGGGGTTGAAAGTACCACCGGGGATGCCATAATTCGTGGAGAGCTTGACCATATCTCCGGCATCCGGGTCAGAGCCGGTAATATTGAAACATAACTGTACGCCCGGAGTGGCATTGTAGTTGTAAGGGCCCGAGGCAGTTGGAAGTTGGTTGCCACTATTACAGCTTTCAATGTTAAATTGAATATCTCTAGTGACTTCTCCGATTTTTACCCCACCTCGATATTCCTCGACCTTGACACACAATACCCCAACCTGAACGATGTTCGGTGTAAAAGTAATGGCTCCTGTCATAGGATTAATGCTGACCCCACTCATGGTTGAGAGTGGGGTGGTTCCACTGTATCCAGGAAAATAATCAACTGGATCACCGGCATCCTCCAAACAATCTACCAATGAAAATACCAAAACATCTCCATCGGGATCAGTGACTCCGTGATTATAATTGACCACCTGCCCCACACAGCCTGAAGCCGAAGCATCATTGTTAAAAACAGGAGAACTATTGCATGGATTACTTACACTATTATCGAGTAGTGATGAAATATAGAAGCCCTCACCGTTTGGTATTGTAGTAATGGCATCATTCCTACAACAACCCCGATAAGATAAAGTGAAAGTTGGGCAAATGAAAGGCAAGTTAGGAAGGGAGACTTGTGCTTTATAAATGTGGCGTTCAATGCCGCGTACCGCCCCTCCATTGCACGAACTTGACTCTCCCGGACAGAGTGGCGTCACATCCGTAATTGATTCTCTATAGACAGTTAATGTCGTCGAAAAACATAATCCTCCATCTATGTCAACTTCTTGGTCTGGACCAAGAGGTATTCCATCACAATCTCTAAATAGCGTAAGTGTAATTACGTAGTCACCCCCTCCAAGACATCCGTAGGTTATTTCACCCCCTAACAGATGGGTTGCATTTACTTTGGGAATACCAGCGACGAAGATAAAAAAGAAGAGGCACAAGAACACTCGAAACAGCTTCTCCTTTGCGTAGTCTTTTAAAGTTAAAATTGATAATTTCATAGTAATACTTTTTAATATAATGGTTGAAAAATATGGTGTTTGTTTCGGGCATAAACAGCCCATATCACAAAAAGTGTAAAACTTATTGTAATTGATTTTTGACATAAAAATTCCGCTCCACTTTAGGTTGGATACCTAAGTGAATACAAGAGCATAGCGCCCCGGAAAAATTTTACCGGATTGTGTTTATGTAAATTCCTTCATGCGATTGGCGCGCAAAAAAGCAGATAAGTCGCTAGTAGTTTCTGATTGAAACCGGCTTTTTTGTGATGTGTTTATTTATTTAGGTGAAAGTAACGGCATTTAAGAACGTGGGTTCGCCGTTGTGATTTTAGAACAGATACTTGGTTTTGGCGTCATAAAATTTTGATTTTTGATGGTTTAAAAATAATTGTTAGGGTAAATAGTCTTTTGCAAAGATATAATTATTTTTTTTAAAATGGCGTTTTTTTTTGAGTGACAATGTCGCTTAATATATATTGCATTCATTGTCAGTAAAATAAATGTTTTTTTTGTGAAAATAAAAATTTTTCTTGACGTTTTGAGATGAAGTATTTGCTCT
>JALVDO010000154.1 GCA_027008975.1 Saprospiraceae bacterium
CCCCTCAATATCATAACCCGTTTCAGTAAAAATTTTGAGTAGTTTTGCTCGTGTGACATTTCCTTGAATTTTCTTGAAATTTAAAGAATACTCCTTGGTGTTCAATTTCAATTTCTTTAGTATTGCTTTTCCAGTTAACTCTTCGCTTTCTTGTAATATATCGAATAAAAATTCCTTTTCCTCTTGTGAAAGAATCTCTTCCTGATGTCTCCTGTTCTTTATTCGTATGTCATGTAAGCGTTGCCAAATTCTAAACTCTTGAAAAACTGGCGAAGAAACTGGAATTACACGATAACTTTTTTCAAACATACATTTGGATAACAAACCTTTTTGTGACTTCAAATCCCTTTGAAAAAAAATTATTCTATCCCTAATAATATGCTTTATTTCGGACGTTAATTCAGAATAGTACTTGCTCTGTTCCTGCCAAATTGCGTCAAACTCTTTCACATAACTAATTCTCAAAAAAACTAGATTTTTCAATGATTCTAATGGATTGGATTGTAATAGTTCAAATAACTTTTGCCCCACTGTAATACCTCGATTGGTTAACTCTCTATCGCGGTTTACAATTTTCTCAAGATAGTCAGTTTGACTTTCATCATTATTAGCTTTTCTATTGCTTTGATACCCCCTTTTTTTGTTGATAAGCACCAGAATTTTTGCAAAATCCACTTTGGAAACTTTCTCCGAAACAGCTCTTGCTCTTGCCTCATACAAGGCTAACCCATCATCTGTTTTCAGGTCATTCGCATCTTGAATAAAATCGAGTTCTAGTAGTTTGGAAATTAAATTGTCTCGCCGTTGTTTAAACCGTTGGTTATTTCGCCTACTCCCCCGCTTCAAGGTACGCGCAGCGTTAGTAGAGATTTGATTTCCGTTATTAAATTCATTCTTTTCCTTTGTTGAAAGTGGAATAATTCTTACCCCAAGTTTTTTAATTTCACCTCCATTTTTTTTATTCTCAAGCACATACGCCCACCCAATAGAAGTTGTCCCTAAATCGAGTCCCAATATCTTTTTCATGTTAATATTTGTATTTTGGAAACAAATATAATAAATTTGGGCAACAATTTGAGCTATTCACAATAAGGATTTTTCCGTTGTGAAAACATTGAGGGCGGTTTGGAAACAAATCGCACTCCTTTTTCCCCCCTACTCATAAATCCCAATCCCCGCATAAAACGTCCCAAAAGCAAACCAATATCCCATAAACGAGATCGGCTGTTCCAGCCGGGTTCCGGACAGCGGTCCTTCTACGATACGACCGTCTATTGTCAATGCGTTACCGGCATTATCCATCCCAAGCACGGGCAACTGGCTCAGGTCTAATGTAAATCCATCCAAATCCCCTTTGCGAAATGCGACAATAAAATTATCGGCTTGCGAGCCAATGACGATGAGTTCGTCATCGCCCAGCGTATCAAAAATAACCTTCGGCGTAGCGAACAAATTGAGGCTATAAACTCGATTAGCACCCTTATTCAATACACCGAGCACCCGCTCCTTGGAAGGCAGACGGTCATCATTTATGCTATTCGGAAAAAGCAGATAATCGTTATCCGTTTTATAGCCGCCATAGGGATACACCCCGTAATTCCGGCTATATCCGGTATTTTTGCTCAACACTTCGGAGTTCGGATACATCTTCTTCCACGTCTTCCACGTCGTCTCGATGGTCGGGAAGGTCGCCGCTTCCGTACCGATAAGCGTCCCGTTGACACAGAGCAATTTGAGTTGTGACCAATAGCTATCCGTCCTTCTATCGTAGGGCATCAGATTGTTATTGTACAATTTGCCACTCACACCAAAGGTCGTCAACTGACCATCCACTACCCTATCCCAGGCAATGCCCGTCCCCGTCAGCGGACAATAAGTCAGCGCATAACTTATATCATCAAAGTCATCATTAACTATCTCATGCCAATCCAGAATAGCATGAGGATAAGCCCGCTGTTTCCCCTTGTAAACTACTCCTTCAACCAAATCGTCATCTTGCAAAAAATCTACCTCCCCCACCGCGATAAATTGAGGGTTATCAACCGAAGGAATACCGTCTTTCCCGGGACCACCATCGCGCACCTGTCCTTCCGGAATCAGCCATTTCCGGGTAGCAGTTGTCCCCTTTTTAGAACACGAAAAAATCGTCACAAAAACCAATAAAAGCGATAATTTGAATAGTCTCATAATTCTTTTTTTTGTCGTTAAATTTTAAAAATTTGGGCGATCCCCGCGCTTGGGCGCGGGGCGGGCTATCCGCTACTACCGCCTTCCTTCGTCAGTCGATACCGCTCCTATCCCTATCGCGGGTTCCCGGTTCCAAAAAATACCGTATCTGAACACCCACCTTCAAATCTGTCGTTATCTGCAAGCCCGCCAAATCTTCCCAAACGGGAAACTCCACCGACGCTCTAAACATCAATCCTTCGTTCGGCTGAAACTGCACGCCAACGGGAATCAGCATCCAGTATCCTCCACTATTGGGCGCCCGACTGCCCTCTTCCTCATTGGGGCTGGCATACCGAAAACGCACCCCCGCATCAGGCAAAACAAACCAGGCATTCAATACAAAAAGATAATTAAAGGAAGTGCTGAGGATGGCTTCATTCCCAAACTTAAACCGCCGCCCGCCCTGCCGCTGCGGATCGCCAAAATGAGGATTGGTCGTATTATACCGGTAAGATACGGCAGTCAGATTCGTCAGATTGGGAATAATAAAATGTTGGCGCAGTACCGCCGCGCGTCCTACAAAATCAAAAGTCCCCGTACCGGGCTGCATATCGGGCGATAGAAAAATACCGCGGTCATCCCTGCGAAAACGATTACCAACGGGCAGCTTCGCACCCAGTGAAAGCCTCAAAGACATATCGCTGCCAAGAGGCTTGGAATACTGCCCGAGCAGCGTCAGGTCGCCGATACCACTCGCCCGCTCACTTTCCGAAAAAGTCGTCCGCTGCTGGATGACCATTGGCAACAGACCGCTAAATGCCCAATGAGCATCGTGGATATAATCAATCTTTAACAGCAGGTTTTGCCCACTGCGATGACGTGGGTCGTTCTCCAACCGCCGGTTGTTATCTACTAATTTATTGACGCTATTGTACTCGTAATCCAGCCCGATGGCAAGATAAGAACCATCCGGTCCATTCGTCCCAATATCAAAGGACGTCATCAAGGGCGCACCACCCGAACAGCAGGTCTGCCCCTGTACATTCCCACAGCGTAAAACAATTAAGTAAAAAGAAAAGTAAACGATAAGCCTCATAGCTATCCAACGAGCAAAGAGCACCACTCGTTTTGAATAGACAGGCACAAAGTGAGCTAAAGGTCTCTTCTCCGACCTTTTATCTTAGTTTATAAAAGCAAAATTGTAATAATAAATCTTCACCACTAGCATGATGAAGAGAATCATAAAAATAATAAAGTAAATGATGGCTTTTCCTTTCGCTCCTACGTTCTTGATATCTGACATTTTCGTAATATTTTTATATGTTTGCGCAAATATCTCACTTTTTTTATGAAAAAAAAATCCTATGCACTATAAATCGCGCGGCATCCTCATTTCACTGCTCGGAATAATACTCTTCTTTTCCTTCGATTCCAAGCCAAACTTTGCACCTCCCGTCCATTTTGATATGAAATTAGCCGGCACCTTTGGAGAGCTTCGCCCCAATCATTTCCACTCCGGAATCGACATCAAGGGCAGCGTTGGTGCGCCCATCTACGCAATGGAAGACGGATACATATCAAGGATAAAAATCGAGCGGGGCGGTTATGGAAAAGTACTTTACATCACCCACCCAAACGGCTATACCACCGTCTATGCACACCTCAATCGCTTCAAAAGCAAGGTCGAAAACTACGTGCAAAAAATACAATACCAAAGAGAAAGCTACGAAATGGAGACCTTCCCAAAACCCGGACAATTCCCCGTCCGAAAAGGAGAAGAAATTGCCAAAATGGGCATGACCGGTCGCGCCTACGGACCTCACCTTCACCTCGAAATCAGAGACAGCAAAAACGCCCATCCCGTCAATCCCCTCCTGCTGGGATTAAAAGTAAAAGACACCACGCCACCCAAAATGCACGCCATCAAAGTATATCAACTCAACGCCAATCTGGAAACCAAAGCCACCAATACCTACTCCCTGCACAAAAGGGGTAAAAGCTACCGCCTCGACAACGACACCATCTTCACCGATAGCGAATGGACGGGTATCGCTCTGAAAGTCTATGACCACATGGACGGCATCTCCAATTGGAATGGCATCTACCAAATACAGCTCCTACAGGACGACAGCCTCGTCTTTGAGTACACCAACAGGACTTTTTCCTTCTCTGAGACGCGCTACATCAATGCCCACCTCGACTATGCCGAGCAGGTCGCCCACAACAGTTATTTCAATCGCTGCTTTCGCCTGCCGGGCAACCAAC
>JALVDO010000155.1 GCA_027008975.1 Saprospiraceae bacterium
GGCTTTTTCAGGGGTGATACCGTTGCCTATTTTTTGCCAAGCAAGCATACTTTTGCATATTGCAATCCCTCTATCGTTGATAATCTGAACGCGATAAACGTCATGTCCTACCGCCTTTAAAATCTTGTAGGTGGACCAACCTAATAAAATATTCCTGATATGGCCAAGATGCAGCGGTTTATTGGTGTTGGGGGAAGAAAACTCCACCAATACTTTCTTGCCGGTCGTAGGCTGATAACCATATTGCTCCTCGGCATACATTCCCTGTAGGAATTGCATCCAATAATCCTTTGACACCTCTATATTAAGGAATCCTTTGACGACATTATAACCACTTACTTCAGGGACTTTTTTCCGGAGTAATGTGCCTATTTCTTCCGCAATGACCGGCGGTGCTTTTTTGGCTGCCTTGGTAAAAGGAAAAACAACAACGGTGTAATCTCCCGCGAAGTCAACTCTTGTGACGTTTAACACGACATCCTCGGGAAGCATTTCCATACCATAAAGCTCTTTGACTGCCGCTGATACTCCTTCCTGAATGTTACTTACTATATTCATTAATGTTTTTTTCATAATTACTTACTACATCACCAAAATCTTCCACTCCTGAGTTGTCGGTCACGCATTCAATCATTCATTTCCCCGCAAAGGCACGCATAGGTTCACGCAAAGAATCTCTCAGTCTCCCATTTTTCCCGCTAAGGTTCGCTAAGGTTTCGCAAAGGGACGCAAAGATTCTCTCAGTCTCTCCGTCCCTCAGTCTCCCATTCTATCATTCTATCATTCTATCATTCACACATTCAATCATTTTTTCCCTGCAAAGGTACTACAAATCACCTAAAGTGTTTGGCTGAAAAAACTAAAAATATTATTCCCGTATTTCTGCTTTCTAAAAAACAGGGAATGGCTTTCAAAATTATGATGAAAGTCGTGTTCCAAGACCAACCATCCTTCGGGGGTCAAAAGTTCCCCGCCAAGGATAATATCCGGTATTTTCTCCAAATTAGACAATGCGTACGGAGGATCGGCAAAGATAAAATCAAAGGGTTCTGCGTGATAGTCTTTGACAAATTTGAAGGCATCTTTTTTGACGACAACGAGTTCATCGGTAAGTTCCAGCTCTTTGGCAATTTTTTTAGCGAAAGCCACGCAAGGATAATATTTATCCACAAAGGTAACGTCTTTACACCCCCTTGAAATAAATTCATAGCTAATGCCCCCCGTTCCACCAAACAAATCAAGAACACGCATGCCTTCAAAATCAAAGTGATTGGCTAGGATATTAAAAAGCCCTTCACGTCCGAAGTCCGTTGTCGGCCGCGTTGGCCAGTTTTTTGCAGGCGGTTGAAATTTTCTACCTTTATATTTTCCTCCAATGATTCTCAATTACTAACCTTTTGAAATACTCGTGATATCAGCCCAATACTGGGGGGGCAACTTTTGCATTTTACTGCCAAACGCATAGGGTACTTTCTCTTCAAAAAACTCAATACGCGGCAAAAAACGTCGAAGCAATCTATATTCAGGTGAATCCTCAATAGTTTGTCCTGCCAAGTAAACCGGAATTGTCTCAATCTCCAAATTCAATTGTTGAATGACTAACATTACATAATATAAAACATCCTCCGCCTGTCCAAAACTATAGGTATTGGAAAACAGTAGCCATTTTCTGTCAAAAACAAAAATATCTAGACTGGTTGAATGAAAATTTATAAAAAGATGATGTCCTTCTTCGTACGGACAATGCACTTCCGACAGATAATTAATCAATGCTGCCCAAATATGCGTCATGTGTGCCGTCGGTAAAAGGTGATCTAATACATTGACTACTTCGTGATGCAGACTATAAATGACTTTGGCGCCAATAGCAGGCATAGGAGCTGTAAAGATTGCCAAATCATCGGCCTTGTCGGTCAGGTGATTGAGAAAAGTCCGCCTTTTCTGCTCATCATAGAACCCATCCGGTACGACAACCGCTAGAGGATATGCAACTCCAATAAATATTTTCTGAAAAGAAGGCATCAAATCCTCATCCTGTAGAATGGTTTGTTGCAAGTCTTTAAGGTATAGATGAGGATATTTGGAATTAAACTCCTGTAGCTGATAATTTTTGTAGGCAATCACCCGTCCCTGACTGACCAGCATATACACAAAACTGTCCATTCCGAGTAGAATGGACAGTTGCTTGTTTGTAGTCAGATAACTACTAATATTTTTATCCCGTATAGCTATCGTTACTTGTCCCAACTTCCCGAAAGCGTAGGTTTACTCAAATCTCCAAACTTTAACCGTTCATTCGGATCATAAGACCGATCATAGCGGGCAAACTTTTTGTCGGCGTATTCGCCCATAAACACCTTGTAGGGAACACTTACTTCTACTACATTGACCCCATTTGTTGCCTGATAGGTAATAGTATCAGCGACAATATCAAAGGTTTTCCCACCACCGAAGGGCACATACTTCAACGAATCAAGATTGATGCCAAGAACGGCGACAGAGTCTTTCGCAGGGAAGTAAGTGGTATCGCGAACGATATCATTTTTATCAAAATTAGGATCGTCCGGATCTCCAATAATTTTAATGATTTTAAAACTATCAGAAGACAGCACCTGTTTGAGGGTATCAAAATTAGGTGCAAAGCCTCCTTTGATACTCCTAAATAAATCCTCTGCAGTACGAATATCTTTCAATTTTTCGACCACTACGTTTGTTCGATAAGTTCTTGCGTTGTTAAAAGCAATCGGTTCCTTAATGCTCTGTGCTAAAGCATAAACCAAATAAGCGGCTATTGCCAAAAGAAGAATATTAATTATTAATCTCATTTTGTGTTAGTTTTACCGCAATGATACTATTTTTTATTTAAATTATTTCAAAAATGAATCTGAAAAAATAATGATTCACCCGAAATTCCCCCTTTTAAGGAAGATTATTGTTGTAAACCACTAAATGTTTCCCCCGAATTGCGTGAAAATCCAAAAGATACCGGAGCGGAATTTAAATCAAACGAAACGGAATAATCCGTCGCTGTACCCGATGTAATGGTATTATCATCCGGCATAATAATTGTTGCCTCCCATGAAACGAATAAATTGTCGTCTGGATTGGATATTTTGATTCTCGTATTGGAAACTCTTGACACTTTTACCGTCGTGCCCGTACTAAGAAGATTAGCATCAACATAATCCCCCTGATACTCACCGACAATTTCAGTCGTAATATCATCCAAATCGGGATCGGAAGTACAAGCTCCCAATCCTCCCATCAAAATAAGAACAATCAGAAAAGTAAAATTTTTAAACATAAATGCGTTATCCTTTATCTCTGTCTTCAAAGTAAGCCTCCCAATCCAAATCCGTCCAATTTTTGGGATGTATCCATGCACCGGAAGCCATCTTATCTTGAACGAGAGCAACCAAATCAAGTTCTACTGCTCTTTCTATAACAACGTCTTTTTCTTCAATTAGTTGCATAAAATTAGTCCCTACTATCTAACTTCCCATGCAAAAAAGCCCCGGTATAAGATGCCTTCTCCTTTACCAAATCCTCCGGTCGTCCTTCAAAGACGAGATAGCCCCCATCTTTGCCACCTTCCGGGCCTAGGTCAATCACCCAATCGGCAGCTTTGATAACTTCCATATTATGCTCGACAATTAGTACCGTATGTCCCTTTTCGACTAGTGCATTCATGGCATCCAGTAGCTTAACAATGTCATCGAAATGCAAACCCGTAGTTGGCTCATCAAAGATAAAAAGCAGGTGATCTCTTACGTTGTCCTTGGTCAAAAAGGAGGCTAACTTCACGCGTTGAGCTTCCCCTCCGGATAGTGTGCTGGAAGATTGCCCAAGCTTCACGTATCCCAAGCCTACATCTACCAGTGGCTTTATTTTTTGACGAATGTCTTTTATTTCTGCAAAGAAATCCAGGGCTTCTTCAATACTCAAATCTAATACCTCATGGATATTCTTTCCCTTATATTTAATATCTAGGGTCTCTTTTTTGAATCTTTTACCCTTGCACTCTTCGCACTCCAATCGAATATCTGCGAGAAACTGCATTTCGACCAATTGCTCCCCTTCTCCTTTGCACACGGGACAGCGACCTCCATCCACATTAAATGAAAAGTGTCCGGGTTTATAGCCCCTCACCTTTGCTAATTGTTGCTTCGCAAACAAGCTCCGGATGCTATCGTAAGCTTTGACGTAGGTGATTGGATTGGAGCGGGAAGAGCGTCCTATGGGATTTTGGTCTATCATCTCAACACCCGAGATAGCATCAAAATCACCCTCAATGGTATCGTATTGTCCTAATGCCATTTTATAGTTTTGGGAGAAATGCTTCCGCAGCCCGGGGTAGAGTATTTGCTTGACAAGGGTTGTCTTTCCCGAACCGGATACCCCCGTCACCACCGTCATGGCATTGAGTGGCAGA
>JALVDO010000156.1 GCA_027008975.1 Saprospiraceae bacterium
AAAAATTATGAACATTCTTAAAATATCCATTTTGTTACTTGCTTTTGGTTGTCTTGGAATTGCCTGCCAAAAAGGAGCTTCTAATAGCCAAAAGGCATCCGATATCTCCTTCAAAAAGCAATATTTGAAAAATTGGAAAATGGTGTCCTCCATTCAGGTAGAAGTAGCCGATAGTGCGGTTGCTCTACCTGCTTTCAGCGACGACCAATGGTTGAATGTGCAGGTGCCAACAACCGTACTTAGGGCGTTGGTGAAAGCCGGTATTTATCCGGACCCTCATCTGGATTTAAATAATTTTAAAATCCCGGATGCTTCAGATAAACTCAATAAACAACTGGATTTGGGTAAATACAGCCACATCAAGGGGGTGCCCAACCCATTCAAAGACCCCTATTGGTTCAAAACGGACTTCGAAATCCCCGCAAGCAGAAAAGGACAGAAAATATGGCTGAATTTCGATGGGATTAATTACAGGGCGGATATTTGGCTAAATGGACATAAGATTGCTGATGCCAAGGAGGTAGAGGGGATGTTTACCAGATTCAAATTTGATATCACTCCATATGCGCTTATCGGCCGTAAAAATATTCTGGCGGTAAAGATACATCAGGTAGATCATATCGGTACTCCCAGTCCCGGAAAGCAACTCACGGTATTTGGCCCCCAAAGAGGGTGGGGAGTGGATATTTTTAAGGATGCGACCCTTAAATTTTCGGCAGGTTGGGATTGTGCACCCGTTGTTCGGGATAGAAATATGGGCATCTATCAGGATGTGTTTTTGACCTACACCGGAGCTGTCGATATTATCGATCCGTATATCGTGACGGATTTGCCCCTGCCGGATACCGCTTTGGCCAACGTTTCTATTCAGGTCGAATTGAAAAACACATCCGATAAAGCATTAAAGGGGATTCTCAAAGGCAAAATCAGTATGCTTAAAGAAATCGACTTCTACAATTATAAAAAAACAATGCCCGGAAGTATGAAGCCGGTCTATTTTGAAAAGGAAGTTACCATCCCCGCTAAAAAGACCATTACAGCCTACATTAGTCACACGGACTTCCCTCAGTTAGCAATTCATCATCCACATTTGTGGTGGCCTAATGGCTATGGTAAACAATATTTACATGACTTAGATTTGACCTTTGAGACAGCGGGAGCGCTTTCCGATGAGGAGCACACCGTTTTTGGAATCAGGGAGATTAATACAACGCTCAACGAACGCGATGGTGAATACGGAAGAGTATTTTGGGTCAACGGTCAGAAAATATTTACGCGAGGAGGCTGGTTGCAACCGGATATGATGCTGGATATGAATAAAGAACGGGTCTATAACGAAGCCAGGCTTTTAGCCAATGCCAACGTCAATATTCTCGCCTGTGAAGATATGCCCGCTCCTCCTAAACACCTCATGGAAACCTATGATAAATACGGGCTATTGATGTGGGAGACTTTTTATCAATGCTGGACGAGCTACCCCGGAACGCCCTCCTTTGCCAATCCGGTTAACGCGGACTTGGCGGTAAGTAATGCTTATGACATGATAAAGCGGTATCGCAATCATCCGAGTCTGTTGTTGTGGACACTGCAATGCGAGACCATGGTGCGGGAAGAAATTTATGCCCCCGTTCGCCAATATTTAGACAAAATGGATAGGACGAGACCGTTCATCCCTACCTCGAGCTATGATTGGGATGTGGATTCCCTGACGCCCTATATGAAAGCCGATATGCCAACGGGAATGACCGATGATGGGGCGCCGGACTATACTTGGTATCCACATGAGTATTATTACAACAAAGTATTGGAAGTGAAACAGCAGATGTTTAGAAATGAGATGGGTGTCCCTTCCGTTCCGACGCTTAGTAGCATGAAGAAGTTTATTTTCGACTTAGGGCAGGGGCAAAAAGATAGCATTTACCCCTTGGATAAAAACTGGGCACACCACGGCGCATGGGACGATGGCGGGTACGTTTACAAGGCATACGATGTGGCGCTGAGAGAGCGATACGGCCTGCCTAATACCGCCGAGGATTATATTCACAATGCTCAATACGTCAACGCGGGAAGCTACCGAGCAATGTACGAAGCAGCCAATCACAGGATGTGGGACATCACCTCCGGTGTGATGCTTTGGAAGCTCAATTCGACTTGGCCAACAGTCGTCTGGCAATTATATGACTGGTTTTTGAATCCAACCTCGGCTTATTATTTTACAAAAAAAGCTTTGGAGCCGGTTCATATTCAACTGAATGAAAATGATTTTACCATTTCGATTATCAATACACAGCATAAGCGACAGAAAGATTTGCAGGCACTTATACAGGTTTTTGATTTTGGTATGAATCAGAAATGGAAAAAAGAGATTGTGGTCACACTGGAGGAAAGTAGCTATAAAGAGGTAGCCAAATTACCGGATTTTAGCCACTTAAGTGGCACTTATTTTGTCAAACTGACTTTGAAAAACGGTAAGCAGAAGATTATCTCGGATAATTTTTACTGGCTGAGCCCTGACGGAAAAAATGATTTTAGGGATCTAGCTCAATTGCCACCTGTGAAGGTTCAAATTACCAGCCAAGCAGAGCAGCAAGGTGATAATATCATCATCAATGTGCAGGTAAAAAATGACTCCGGTAAATTGGCATTTATGAAAAGATTGGCGATTACCAAAGGAAAAGGAGGAATGGAAGTATTGCCAACCATATGGAGTGACAACTTTATCACTCTCCTTCCGAGAGAAACGAAAACCATTTCGGCCACGGTAGCCAAAAAAGATTTGGATGGATATATCCCCTTCGTGGTGGATAGTGTGTATTAAAAAATAATTTGTGATGCGATATTCATTAAATATACGGTTTTGTTTCTATTGGATGATATTAATATTCTGGATGACAGCCTGCTCAAAAGAGGGGAAGACTCCCGTGCTGCCACCGGATAATCAGTCATTCAAATTACAGATTCCCAAGGATAATAAAATTTACCATGCGGCATTTCCCGATTTTGGAGGAACAGAGGATTTGGTAAGCGCTGAACGCATTGTCGACTTTGAAGAGTTGTGCCAACGCGAAATCACTTGGGCATATTTTTCCAATAATTGGACAGTAGAAAAAGGGGGTATTAAATTCCCCTTTCAAGAGGTAATGACAATTCATCAGACCGGCAAAGTCCCCTTCATCCGGATGATGCCACGATCGACCTTTGATGCCGGAGAGGCAGATGACATCTACACTATGGAAAAATTTTTATCAGGTGCATTTGACGAGGATATCAAACAATGGGCTATTGAGGCTAAGCACACCAATATACCACTGCTGGTAGAGTTTGGTACGGAGGTCAATGGCGATTGGTTTCCCTGGAATGCGTCTTACAACGGTGGGAGCACCAAGAATCATTATGGTGCCCCGGGTCTCTACGATGGGATGGAGCGATTCAGGGATACCTACCGGAGAATTATTGACATCTGTAGAGAACAGGGAGCAAATAATATCACGTGGTTTTATCACTGCGATGTTTATAATAATCCTGATAACAACTGGAATACCAAAGCGGGATACTACCCCGGAGATGATTATATCGATTGGATTGGATTGAGTGTTTATGGTGCCCAGACCCCGGACGAGGATTGGATGAAATTTGAAGATATTCTAACGGAAAATTGGGAGGAAATAATGTCCATCTCGCCGCAGGGAAAACCGCTTGCCATTTTGGAATGGGGAGTTGTAGACAATGTCCAACACCAAAAACCCGAATGGATAAGCGATGCAATGAGTAGCATTAAGCCGGGTGGGAAGTTCTATCCCAATATCAAAGCGGTCAGTTATTGGCATGAAAATTTTGATGATACGATTTTAAAAATTGACGAGTCGCCGGAGTCTCTATCGGCTTACCGAGCGGCTGTTAACGATGAAATATTCGTCAGCATACCATCTTTTCAATAAGTTCATAAATTAAAACTATATTATTATGAGATTTTTTTTATACACATTAATTATTATGCTCCTACCATGCACTAATTATGGACAAGAGCTGTTGACCAATAACGAGTTTGATGACGATTTTGCTACAGATGGATGGGGAGAATGGACTCCTGGCTCCGCTGCGACGATTATGGATACCAATGGCGAATTGGAAAATGTGAACAGTTGTAGGATCGACGCAACAGGGCTGGGAGGTTACTATCAATTGGGGCACTATGTCGAAATACTTCAGGGGCATACCTATCAGGTGTTGTACATCAATAAGTCCAATAATTCTGGCTCCGGAATATTCTTCCAATTTACCATACCGGGGGTTTTAGCAGGAGGGGCTGCTTTTGCGGTATCTAATAATTCTACATCGTCAGCAACCTATATTAATACCACTTTTGTAGCAGCACAAGATGCCAATGTAAGTGCATATTTTGACACCAATGTAAGCAATGGTGATTCA
>JALVDO010000157.1 GCA_027008975.1 Saprospiraceae bacterium
CTTTAATTATGATATTAAGGTAGGTTATTTGTGGGTGTTAATGAATGTGGAAGACAAAGATAACGGACAGGAAGCAGTCCGTCGTTCACTTTCTAACCATGGTCTTTTATTTAGCTTTGGACTGGTGTTTTAGCAACTCATCAAAAATAAAAAAATGAAATTTATCATTCTTCCTTTTTTGTTAGCCGGCATTGCTGTCATGGGACAGGAAGCTGGCGATATTGGCTTTTTATATCTGCGTGATGGAACGATTTTGCAGGGGATGGTTACAGAGATGAACAGCTTTGGCGATGTGACCATTGCCATACAGGATGGAATAATTTTGACATTTGAGAAGAGACGAATCCGGCGCTTTGTTTATGGTGATAAGGGAGAATTATTCTTCGGAAATAGAATTCCATCGACGCAAACAATGACCGTGGGCATCGGGCTTTCCTCGTATTATCGCGTTGGTGAAACAAAATTGCTTTACAAAGATAAAGATCAAACGTCACGGGGTGTGAATGTCAATGCTCGGTATGTTTTCTCTCCCTTTTTTAGGGCTGGATTGGGGGCGGCTTATTTGCAGACAGACTGGCATTATGTTGATATTTTTGAAGTAAATACCAACGCTGAAGTTTTGGCGCAGCTAAGGGGAATTGCCGTATTTGCAGGTACTCAACTGGGCAAAGCAAGCGCTCAGGTTAAAAATCCCATTCGCTTTTATTACGACTCCGCGTCTTATGGCATCAGGACGGTTCGGACTGCTGAAGTTTATTCCGGAATTAATATTTTCACCAAACGAAGAATAAATTATCGAATCGCCCTCGGAGCAAAGTGGTTAAACTTCATCCTGTTCGACATTACCGACAGTAAAATAAGCAAAAATAAACATCTTTATTATGGTTTTGTTCGTTTCGCTGTTGGGTTTTAAAATAATGATTGTCCCTTGCTTTTCATCCAATGGTCAGTCAATACGAGAGCGGCCATCGCCTCCACAATCGGGACTGCTCTTGGCACCACACAGGGGTCATGTCTTCCCTTGCCGGTGATAATAGTATCATTTCCATTTCTGTCAACAGAGGCCTGTGCGGGTATGATTGTCGCTACCGGCTTGAAGGCAGCCCTGAAATAGATGGGCATTCCATTGGAAATACCTCCCTGGATTCCTCCTGAATAGTTGGTTTTTGTCCGGATTTGTCCATTGTCATTATAAAAAATATCATTGTGCTCGGAGCCTCGCATCTCCACACCGTTAAAGCCTGAACCATACTCAAAGCCCTTGCAGGCGTTAATACTCAAAACGGCTTTTCCCAAATCGGCATGGAGGCGGTCAAAGACCGGCTCACCCCATCCGGCTGGACAGTTGTCAATCACGCAGGTGACAACGCCTCCGATAGTATCGCCCTGCTTTTTCACCTCCTTGATAAGTTGCTCCATTTTTCCTGCCACATCCATATTAGCACAGCGCACCGGGTTTTTTTCGATGACCCCGAAGTCTATTAAACTAGAAGGGTAGGGGAGCTGAATATTTCCTACCTGGCTGACAAAAGCCTTAATATCTACTCCGATTTGTTTTAGCAATAATTTTGCAACAGCTCCGGCTGCAACGCGGCTTGCCGTTTCTCTTGCCGATGAGCGCCCACCACCTCTGTAGTCGCGGTGACCGTATTTGGTATCGTAGGTATAATCAGCGTGAGAAGGCCGGTATTTATCCGCAATATGAGCGTAATCCTTTGATTTGGCATCGGCATTATAGATGACCATTGATATTGGCGTACCGGTTGTCTTTCCCTCAAAAACACCTGACTGGATATGGACAATATCCGACTCCTTCCGCTGTGTGACAATTGCCGATTGCCCGGGTTTTCGCCTATCGAGCTCCTCCTGAATAAAGAACTCATCTATTGGCAATCCTGCCGGGCAGCCATCAATAACAACTCCAATGGCTTTGCCGTGTGATTCTCCAAAAGTTGTCACTCTAAATAAATCTCCAAAAGTATTTCCGCCCATATTATAAAGTGTATAGCGGCAAAGATAGTAGTAAATGAAACAAAAAGAGCTAATTTTTTTTGGCAATACGGATTTTTGTTGGATATTGTGCGTCGGAAATGGAAATTGAACACCATTTATTAAACAAAACAGAGGATATCTATTTCTTCTGCTAAACTGAAATTAAATTTCTATGAAGAAACGTCTTTTAGCGCTAGTAGTATTTTTGTTACCCGTATTGGCTTATGCACAGGAAGCTGCAAAACAGGGGATAGATGAACGGATTGATCAGGCTTTCGGTAAGGCTACAGGCTGGTTTGTGAATTTTATTTTTTACCAAATTCCATTCACAGATCAAGTTAGTGTCTATTGGGTGCTCTTCCCGCTGATAATTGGAGCCACTTATTTTACTTTTTATTTCAATTTTATAAATTTCAGAGGATTTTTTACATCCATTAGAATCGTGAAAGGTAATTACGACGATATTGAGGGGCGAGAAGATCACTTGGTTGAAGTGGCTGATACGGTCTTCACGGATGACGGTGACAATCCCGACACCATCCGGGTAGAGGGACATCATGGCGAGGTGTCTCATTTTCAGGCATTGACAGCAGCTTTGTCTGCAACCGTAGGGCTTGGCAATATAGCTGGTGTCGCAATCGCCGTTTCACTCGGTGGCGCAGGAGCTACTTTTTGGATGATTATCGCCGGATTGCTCGGCATGGCTTCCAAATTTGTCGAGTGCACGCTAGGCGTAAAATACCGAGATATTGAGGTTGATGGTACCGTCTACGGTGGTCCGTTTTATTATTTGCGCAAAGGACTAAAAGTTAAAAACCTGGGTGGGCTTGGTAAAGTACTTGCTTTCATGTTCGCTATTTTTTGTATTGGAGGTTCCTTTGGCGGAGGCAATATGTTTCAAGCTAATCAATCCTTTAAACTATTGGAATACATGACCGGCGGCGAGGCTTCTTTTTTACACGATAGAGGTTGGTTGTTTGGTCTGATTATGGCTATTCTCGTTGGTATTGTGATTATTGGAGGTATTAAAAAGATTGCGAAAGTGACCGATAAAATCGTCCCGTTTATGGTGGTTATTTACGTCGCGGCATCTATCTTTATTCTCATTGTTAAGTATGATATGATTGGACACGCATTTGCACAAATTTTGGATGGTGCATTTACAGGTAGAGGAATCGTCGGTGGTGTGGCAGGAGTGCTCGTTCAGGGCTTTCGTCGCGCGGCTTTCTCAAATGAAGCCGGGATCGGCTCAGCGTCTATCGCGCACTCCGCAGTACGCACGAAGTATCCGGCATCCGAGGGGATGGTCGCATTGTTAGAGCCCTTCATAGATACCGTTGTTGTTTGTACCATGACGGCGCTTGTCTTGATTATTACCGGTTATGTTGACCCAAGTAATCCACCTTCAAGTGATGCACAAGCGATTTTGATGACATCATCGGCCTTTGGTTCGGTTATCTCCTGGTTTCCTTACGTATTGACGCTCGCAGTACTTCTGTTTGCCTTTAGCACCATGATTTCGTGGTCGTATTACGGCTTTCAGGCTTGGTCTTACCTTTTCGGGAGGTCTAAAAAGAATGAGTATACTTATAAACTGTTGTTCTGTGTTTTTGTTATCATCGGTTCGGCGGCAAGTCTCAACTCTGTCATCGGCTTTTCGGATGCCATGATTTTTGCGATGATGGTACCTAATATGGTCGGTTTGGTACTGCTTGCGCCAAAGGTCAAAGTAGAATTAAATAAGTATTTGACAGCGATAAAAAAAGTATAATTTAGAAGAAGGAAGGATTGTTTTCGGGAGAAAGCCTGTTTTTTATTCCACAATTCGACACTCTACACGTCGATTTTTGAGCCGTCCATCGGGTGTGGAATTGCTAGCAATGGGGTTTTGCTCTCCATAGCCTTTGTAGCGTAATCGGTCTGCTGCGACGCCGTGTTGTATGAGATAGTCATATACCGCTTTAGCACGCTTTCCGGATAGTATTTGATTATCGGCTTCCCTGCCAACGTTGTCGGTGTACCCAGATATTTCAATTTTTTTGGCAGGATTCTGCGTTAGCCATGTTACGAGTTTGTCTAATTCCATATCGGCACTCGATGATAATACTGCTTTTCCACTCTTGAAGTTGAGCGACTGGAAGGTATAGCTACTTGATTGGGCGAGAGATGCTTCCATGTTAGGTGATTTTCCTTCCTCAAGAGTGATGCGAATATCATCAAAGCAATAGTAAGCAATACGTTTGGGGAGTTGCCAAAAAGTCTTTCCCTTAGCAGTCTTTTTATTAAATCTCTCCCTGTAATCATCCGGTATGGTTTTGGTGTTTTCATCCGTAGAAAAATTTCCCATTAAAAAATACCGGTAGGCTTTATGAGGGGTAAAGGTCATCGAGTATTGCTTCCATTGTCCCTTGGGAGTCAACAGCACATCTTTGAAA
>JALVDO010000158.1 GCA_027008975.1 Saprospiraceae bacterium
AATTTTTTAATATCATAAACAGCCTTAGGGCGATCGTAGCGCACTCCATAGGCTTTATTGATGCGCTGGAAATACTCAAAGCCGGTGATGTAATTAATAGCAAGAAGTGCAAGAATGAAAATAAATGAACTCCACTCCGCAAACCAATAAGTCAGTGCCCCTATTGCTGCGCTGGCAATACTCCATAAAATGAACACATTGGCAGCAGCGGGAATCCTAAATACAGGATACTTTCCAAGTGCGCCGAGTCCCATGATGACGAGCACGACCAGCACCTGAAAGATGAGCACATTAAAGTGATTTTGTTTGAAAATATTATTAAGCATCTTCAAGTCGTAGTGGGCTACACTCCTCACCGGACGTATTTTGAAGGTTTCGGTTAGGTAGGTATGTACTTGGATTGCTTTGGGGTTTTCTCTGATGTATTCCAGATTAACACCTCTTCTTCCCGGAGCCATCTGCCTCATGATATTAGGGGGAGTAAACTTTCTTTTCTTTTTGTTGTAGTAGGAAATGTCCCTGTTTGTGAAATTGAAATACAAGGAATACAGTAATAGTACGAAGAGAATCCCAAGGGTAAACCCTGCTACACTTTGAAAGACATGTAAGACGCCACGCTCCTCATACGTGTATTGAAAATAGGCAATCCTCGAAGCATAGAAAATAAAAAAACTAAAAGGTATCACCCCGTTGTTAAAAGAGAACTTGGAAAATGGGCGCGATAGAGATGCTAAAAACAAAAAGTGGTGTGCATTCAGCAGGTAGGTGGTCAGGTTCCAGCTTCCGATAAATAATCCATAACCAATACCAACAAAGAAGAAACCGCGAATACTGATGTGCCCTAAGTATTCCGGATCTAAAAACAAATACGGAACACCAAATTTTTGTCCTAATTGTCCGGAAATAATAAGCGCAAGCACGACCCAAAAAAAGGTCAATATGAGGTTTCTTTTCAGATGCATGACCAACAACTGAACAGCAAAGGAAAGGTATACTTTTTTTAGGAAGGTAGCCATATCTACATAACGTTAAAATCCCAAAAAAAGGTTCATCAGTCTTGGGTTAATGTCTTTTGGAGAACCATTTTGGAGAGTGGTTGAGTTGTCGCTCATTGCTTAATGCGAAGGAATGGCTCCTAGCACATCCCACAAAATATCCGAAATATGCTCCAACCCGACAGAAATACGTACAAGCCCATCTGTAATGCCAACGCTCAGACGCTCCTCCTCTGATAGTTTGGAGTGGGTCGTGGAAGCTGGATGGGTGACGATGGTTCGGCTATCACCGAGATTGGAAGTCAAAGAACACATTTTGATGTTGTTTAGGAATTTTCGACCCTGCTCCAGCCCCCCTTTAAGTTCGAAGGTGACGATACCTCCTCCTGCACTCATTTGCTTACGCGCGATATCGTGTTGCGGGTGGGATGGCAGGTAAGGGTAAAGGACTTTTGTAATCTGATTATTTCGTTCGAGCTCCTGTGCCAATTGTAGTGCACTGGAGCAGTGGCGCTCCATTCTAAGAGAGAGCGTCTCAATACTTTTGGAAATGAGCCAGGCGTTGAAGGGGGAAAGTGATGGCCCCGTGTGGCGACAAAATTGTGCTATTTCGTCGATATATTTTTTATCGCCAAGAATAATCCCCCCAAGTGCTCTGCCCTGTCCGTCCATATACTTGGTTGCGGAATGAGTTACCAGATTTGCCCCCCATTGGATGGGCTGTTGAAGTACCGGCGTGGCAAAACAATTATCGACATTGAGTATCAAATTATATTTCTTTGCCAAATGATTTACCCTTTCGATGTCGATAATGGTTAATCCCGGATTAGAAGGGGTTTCGAGAATAATCATTTTGGTATTAGGGCGAATCGCTGCTTCCCATTTGCTAATATCCTCGGGGTCAACATAGGTAAAAGTAATACCCCATTTCGGGAGGATATTGCTCAGTATTTGGTGTGTTGAACCAAAGACTGCTCTTGATGCAACAATGTGATCGCCCCGCCCGACAAAGGGTGCAATACTGGTAAAAACCGCTGCCATCCCGGTTGAAACGGCAAAGCCCGCCTCCGCTCCCTCCAGTTGGCAGATTTTCTCGATTAACTCATCTGTATTGGGGTTGCCGTATCTGGAATATATAAGGCTGTTATCCTCGCCCGTAAAGGCTGCCGCCATTGCTTCTGCCGTATCAAAGGTGAAACTAGAGGTCATAAAGAGCGGGACACTATGTTCTTTGTGAGTAGTGCGTTCTGTCTGAAGCCGAATGGCTTGGGTGTCGGGATGAAATTGGTGATTCATGCTATTGTTTTTGTTCATATTTTTAGATAACTTCATTTACAAAAGTGCATTTATCGCGGTTCGTAACAATTTCGGGATTGAAACAGCCGGTAAATCAATTGCTGTTTTAAAGATGTTACGCGAACGTTTTCTTTTTAGGAATTTCTTAAGCGTTTTAGATATTATTTCCGTTTCTACCAGAAAACCATCATGCCCATATATGCTCTCAATAATCTTTATTCGAGCATTTTTAATGTGCTTTTTTAATAGCTTTTGTTCTTGGATGGGAAACAGTAAATCGGATTTAATACCGATAATAAGCGTCTTTGCCTGTATTCTGGCAAGTGCATTTGCTACGCCTCCTCTTGCTCGTCCAACATGATGGCTATCCATGGCTTTACTCAGGCAATAGTAAGAATGGGAGTCAAAACGATTTTGAAATTTTTCGCCTTGGTATTGTTGATAGGAGCTCGCTTTGAAATCATCTAAAATCTCACGACTTTCTTCCTCTTGTCGTTGGTTGTAAATATCATAGGTGCGGTAGGTAAGCATCGCGATGGCCCGAGCAGCTTTGATGCCTTCTTTTCCGGCAGAAAGTGCCATTCGCTGTGTTTCATTACAGGCTATTGCCCAGGGAGACATCTTTGCATTGGTAGCTAATAAGCAGATTCGCTCAAAAAGGGCCGGATTGTCAATAGCCCATTCCAGTAGTTGTTGTCCGCCCATGGAGCCGCCAATTCCCAGGCGGATTTTTTGGATGTTGAGGTGCTTTAGCAATACCTTCTGGGCATTTACCATGTCGCGGATGGTGATGAAGGGGAAGTCACTACCATAACTATTACCCGTTAGCGGATTGATAGACGCCGGACTGGAGGAGCCATAAGGAGAGCCAAGTGTGTTGGCACAAATGATAAAGTCTATATCCGGGTCGATTACTTTCCCCTTTCCCACGATGCCCGGCCACCACTCCATTGGGTTAGAATCTCCGGTTAGCGCATGGAATATCCACACGACATTAGAGTGCTCGTTGTTGAGCTGACCAAAAGTTTGATAAGTAATGTCGAGCGTAGGTAATACGACGCCCGATTCGAGCACAAATGGCTCGGAGGTGCAATAATTTTTCACGACAAATTGATTTTATCATTCCAAAAATGGCAGGTATTGGCACCTTCCTCTTCTTCAAGATTAGGTTGCCAGGGTTTCACAGAGCCTGATCTCTCCACCCTTCTTTATAGAATCAATCTTTCAACACGTGAAAAATTAAATTCATACTGCAATAATAAGGGGAATTATTTTTAGTTGCAAATCACAAGACGCTTTTTGTTCAATTAAGATAAATATGTATTTTTTAATCAATTGATTGTCAGTTAATTGTGTTGTTTTTTTGAAAATTGGCACACTTGTTGCTTTTAATCTGGTGAAACATTTTTCCACAAATTTACAAAGGAGAAAAAATCTCTTTGATAAAACGACACACTATGGGGACACTAAATTTAAACCTACGGACGAGAGTTCTCCCTTTTATTGCGAATCTTTTTTTATTATTCTTGTCAGGTGCGTTATTGGCACAGACGAGCCCTCCTGTTATCTACCTTGGGGATACACCGGATGATGGGACGGTTTGTCATTGTCTAGATAATGCGACAACGATGTCGAATGGTCAATTCAGTGAGACGGTAACAATTGAGTCCTTACCGGGAGAAACCTGGACAGTAACCCAGGTTTTGGGGTTTTACGATATTAATAGTCCGGCGCCACCGGCTGTTCCTACACCAATCTTGATTGGGACAAACATCGCCGAATTGGGCGTCGCTTCGGGCAAATACCAAATACAAGGGATACACATTGACGGTGTAGCCTTTTCGATTGAAGTATCTAATGGGGTGGATTACCTAACTATTGGTAACACGTGTTATTACCCGAATATTAGTTTGGTAGATTTCCCTGATGAGGTATGCTTGAGTAGTTTACCCATCGACTTGGTAGCTGATGTGAATGGCGCCGACGGAACAGGTTTTTTCACTGTGGATGGTGTCGAGTCGGTAGTTTTCGATCCCATTGCACTCGGGGCGGGGATGCACACCATTGAGTATAGTTTTGATGCGGGAGGTGCTACACCTAATGATGAAAGTGATCCGGG
>JALVDO010000159.1 GCA_027008975.1 Saprospiraceae bacterium
TGTAGTTCCGGCATTAAGTTGACACCTTCGCAGTCCCTAAGGACAAGAAGGTGTCAACTTAGGCGAAGGTTACGCATTTTTTACTACTTTTACCGCAAAAAATCACAGCGGGTGAAAAAAAACACTCCCATATCGTTCAGTGGTACTTCCTATCTGGGGATGAATCAGCATTTGGGACTCCGTCAGTTCATCGTGGAGGGGTTGGAGCGCTATGGCAACAATTATGGTGGTTCACGCAATGGAAACACTGCACCGATGATTTACCGGGAGGCAGAGGATTTTTTATCCAAATGGCTTGGCGTACCTCAATCTGTTTTAGTCTCTTCCGGAACGCTTGCCGCTTATCTCATTAAGGAAGTCATTACAAAAGATTACGAATGCTTTTACGAGCCTGATATTCACCCTTCGGTCAGAATAGCGACGCAGGAGGAACGAGAACGAACCGACCATGCTTTTCGACAACACGTTTTCACGAGCATCCTGTCCGGCAGTAGAAAGCCGTTTGCCATCTTTTTAAATGCCATTGATCCGCTATTCGCTTTGAAAAAGGACTTCGGATGGCTAACGCAACTTCCAAAAGGAATACCCCTACTCATTGCCATTGATGACTCACACGGGATTGGAGTACTCGGCAATAAGGGACAGGGAATCATTCAACAAATAAGAAAATTAGATATTGAATCATTTATTATCTATGGCTCACTTGGTAAAGCCCCGGGCATACCGGCAGGTTTTATTACCGGTTCTAATCCGGATATCGTTGCGAAAATAAAAAATTCTTCCATTTTTGCAGGTGCTTCTCCCCCACTTCCCGCCTATGCTTATGCCTTTCAAGAGAGCGGAGCAATTCTTCAAAGCCAATTATCAAAACTAATGGACAATATACGGTACTTTACCCGTAATATTCCATCGGGTTTGCCCCTCAGATTTATCGCTGATTATCCGGCTTTCTATAGCTCGGATGAGCTACTCGGAAGGAAGCTTGCCAGACAAAATATTATTATTTCGTCCTTCGCCTATCCTTCCAAGGATGGCCCCTTACTCAATAGGATTGTGTTGAATGCAGGACACACAAGGGACGATTTAGATAGATGCTTGGAAGCGGTGGTTAAAACTACCGGCATTTGAGACAGCGGTTACTAGAGGAAATGAACAAAATACCCCCTAAAATGGTTTCTAAAAGAAAGCATACGACATTTGAAAATTTCAGAACATTTTTCGCGCAGTATTTCCTTTCCCATTAAGCTTATCGCCGTAATTTGGGTGATACAGATTTTTCAAAAAATAACAGGTATTCATCTGGGACGGAGTTTTGGATTATTACCGGGAAGCCCATCAGGATTAAAGGGTATTCTCTTTTCCCCCTTGTTACATTCCTTAAAGGGGTGGGGACACATTTTATCCAATACGCCCCCCTTGTTTGTACTGACTGCAATGGTGCTATTTTTCTATCCTAGAGTAGGCAAACGAGCCTTTTGGATGGTCTATTTATTAGCTGGTGTTTTATTGTGGCTCTTTGGTATTTTCACAAGGATGGGACAAATGGATTACCACATAGGAGCCAGCGGAGTTATTTATGGTCTGGTTACTTTTGTTTTTTGGTCGGGTGTCTTTAGAAAAAATGTAAAATCAATCGCGTTAGCACTAATCGTGTTGTTCTTTTATGGTTCCCTTGTTTTTGGTATCGTACCCGGGAAGGAAGGTATATCATGGGAAGGACACCTCATGGGGGCATTAGCAGGAATCATCGTCGCCTTTTGGTTTAGATCCGACATTGAAGAAAATGAAAAACCCCGGATTCCCTCATGGGAGAAAGAGGGAGAGGCAGACCCACAACCCTTTTTCGGAGAGGATATTTTCAGTAAACGGAAAGAGGAACGGTGAGAATTAGAATTGGAATTGGAATTGGAATTAGAATTAGAATTAGAATGGAAATAAGAAATGAGTAGTGAGTGATGAGAGGTAAGACTCAACAGCTTAATAACTTAACAACCTCCCTCCTTCCAGTCGTGAGGCAGGCTCAATAACTCAATAAAAACATACCATAAAAGCAGCGAAAAACGTTTGCTTTGTATCATAAGAACAATCATTGCCCTTTCAGAAAAGGTACGATTAGAAAAATATGAGGTTATTTCTCATCCTGTGGACTATTTGGCTATTCCCTATGGTAGCCTTCTCTCAAAGTTGTGGGCTTTTTGACACCATCCCTATTCCCGCCAACGATCAGGGGGATGTCAATTTACTTATTGCTGATTATTTCAACGATAATCTTGCAGACCCCATGCAAGGGCTTTGTGGTGTTGAGTTGCATTTCGTCCATTCCTTTAGTGAAAATTTAGAAGTTAGCCTGACTTCCCCTGCCGGACAGACCATTGACCTTATTGGTCCCAATACCGATGACGCGACGGCTTTTACCTTATTTACAAAATGGAAGATATCCTTTGTCCCCTGCTCTGACACACCGGTTCCCGATCCGGGGTATCTCGCACAGTGGGATAACAACCAGCCTAACAACTTTGTTAGTGGCGGGCAATATACCGGATCATATCACCCTTTCATTGGCTGCTTGGAGGATTTTAACACAGGAGTTGTCAATGGTACCTGGACGCTGCACTTCAATAACAATCCATCCATTTACGTCGGTGCCATTTTGTACGTCAGGCTGTATTTTTGCGACAGCCGAGGCGTTGATTGCTGCTTCGCCGATTCGGGCGAGTTTGCTGATGAGGACATAACAACTTGTCAAGGTGATTCATCTCTTATTTTTCCGCCCGATGTTTTATTCAGTAATACGCCACCCGACACTTCTGAATACGGCTACATCTACGCCATTGCACAAGATAGTTTTTTTATGGCGTATGATACCATAGTCGATTTAACGGGGTATGCCCCGGGTGAATATCAGGTCTGTGGCTTGAGTTATAAAAAAGAAGATATTGCATTATTACCCGTTTTGGACGGCACGCTGCGTTTGGATACCTTGTACAATCAATTAAATAGCTTTACCGCTCCGTTTTGTGGTGACATGACGACAAACTGCCTGACAATTTCCATTGCCGCACCCCTACCGCCTACCAATCTAAATTATGATTTATGTGAGGGAGATACCATTACCATCGGTGATAGTCTGCTAACAACAGCGGGGTTGCACAGCATTCATTTTGAGTCGATTATTGGCTGTGACAGCCTTGTCAACGCGACAATCACCCTATTTGAAACGCAGGAAGTGGCGTTAGACTCGGTTATTTGCCAAGGTGATACGGTTACTATTGGCAACCGCAAGTATTTCACTAGTGGAAATTATTCCGATACCCTTTCTACAACATATCTCGGTTGTGATAGTATTGTCAATCTATCCTTAACGGTATTGGAGCCGGTTTTTTACAATATTGACACCACTATCTGTCAGGGTGGTGATTTTGTAGTAAGTGACAGTACATTTACACAATCCGGCAATTACCAAATCCCGCTGACCGGTACTGCCGGATGTGATAGCACAGTATTGCTAAGCCTCAATGTTCTAACGCCTGATGCTGTCATTTCTGCACCCGACACTTTAAATTGTTACCATCCGTCCATCACGCTAAGTGGTGCCTCTTCGAGCGCAACGGGGATACAGTACGAGTGGACAAATAGCTTTGGCACCAACATTGGTACCGGCGAGACCGTGATTGTTGATGAGGCAGGAAGTTACTATCTGACGATAACAGCCTTAGACGATGGTATTCAATGCACAGCTTACGACTCGACTATTGTCACTAGCAACTTTATCACACCGGTTGCAGATGCAGGAAACAACGACACCCTTACTTGTACAAAAACTTCCATCCAGTTAGGTGGAAATGGCACGAGTATGGGAGATGGAATTACCTATCATTGGGAGGTACTGGCGGGTAATCTTTCGGGAGGAACAGATATGCCCACTACCTACACAGAAGCACCCGGCAGCTATCGGCTACACGTATTGGATTTAGCCAGTGGTTGCTCGGACTCTTCGGATGTTTCAATCAGTATTGACACCCTTTCGCCCATTGTCAATCTCAGTCCCGGGTTCACACTTAATTGCCAAAGAGTACAAGATACCATCTTTACAACGGGGTCATCAACGGGCAGTCAATACGCCTATTTATGGGACTCACCGGATTGCAATATAGACCTTGACAACCAGCCATTTTTAGAAGTTGACTGTGCCGGAAGCTATTCCCTTTCCATTGAGAATACCCAGACAGGATGCAGTACAATAGATTCTATCCTCATTACGATTGATACCATATTACCAATGGCCATTATAACTCAAATGGATACCCTCAATTGCATCCGCCAGAGCATTCAACTATCAGGTTCCGAGTCGCTCCCCACAAGTGTCACTTATAATTGGTCTGGCGACGGGATTATTGGGGAT
>JALVDO010000160.1 GCA_027008975.1 Saprospiraceae bacterium
TTGATTACATGGTGAAATTGCCGAATGTGCCTAAATACGGTTTTTCAATACTGTTCTCTATGCTGGTTTTAAATCCCTTTCTCCGAAAAAATTGTGCGTGCATACGGGCATTTACGTTTACGCGCCGGCAGGCAGATAACGGAAAGAAAATTATCAGCCTGTGGAGAACAGGCAGACAATATTACATGTCCTTACAATAGGTGTGTGTAAAGCACCAACGCCGCCTTCTCCCACGTCCAATATTCCTTTTGCGCAAGCAATGCCGCTTTTTGTTTGGCTCGATTCAAGGGGGTAATATCGTGCGATAAGTGCTCTATGGCATCGATAATTTCTTCCATCGTGTTGCACAGGAAACCATTGCCATTTTGCAGGTGATTTTTAACATTTCCACCATCGAGTAAAAGGAGGGGGATACCGTGTGCGGCGGCTTCCTGTATGGCCATTCCGTAAGTTTCCATAAAAGAGGTAGAAAGAAACAAATCGGTGTTCTCGTAAAGAGCGATAACCTTCCGATGGGGCAAACTTCCTAGGAATTCCACTGTAGTGGAACCCTGCCATAGAGCGGCGCATTTTTGGGTGTAATCCGGAGATAAATCGGGGCTCCCGATGATTTTTATGTTGACATTTTGAAGTTTTCGCCCCTCCAGCGACTGTAAAAAGGGTAGGATGCCCTTGCGTTCAATAATATTGGCAACTAAAGTGATATTTATTGGAGGAGTGATCTTTTCCCTGTTTATTTTTGCTTGAAAGTTTAATGCCGGCGGGATGGTGATAATGTCTTTTTTGCCCAATTGAACGGACTGAAGATAAGCGGTCGTGTATGGACTTGAAGTGATAAAACCATCAAAGGCTTCCAAAAGTTTTCGCTCTCTTTGATTAAAGAAGTCCATGCTTGTCCAACCTGTCGGAGGGTAAAGGCTCTCTAAGTGGTGCACCAACAAATAGTGAGTACCTTTTTGTGTGTTTTTTTCATCAGAAAGGTAAAGAGAGTCCCATATCACAACGTCATTTTCGGCTGGAGCCAATATTTCTTCTATCGGCTGTATTATCACGGGGAGTCCGAACTGCCGAAGGGCTGTCGTCAGTTGCCGGTTGTACTCATTTCCACCTGATGGAAAGATATCGAAATTCGGTATAATGAAAAAAGTGTTGATGGGGTTGCCTTTTATAAATCCTCAATGTCCTCGTCATTCAATCCCGTCAGCTCGGTGATGTCCTTATTGGACAGGCCTCGATCTTTCATCTTTTTGGCGATATCTATACGCTCTTCTATTCTACCTTCTTCTCTACCTTCTACTCTGGATGTGTCCACGACATTCTTTAAATCCCTGTAATATTTTAGGCTTTCCTCATAGGCTTCCCGCTCACTTGGGCTGAATTTGGCAATTTCTGCCGATTCGAATAATTTTTGAAATACCTTTTCCTGTAATTTTCGGGGGCGATTTTGGAGTTCTGCCAGATGCCTGAAGACATATAACCATTTATCAAAATGTGTTTCCAACTCGTCTTCCTTTTTTTGGAATTTTGGCAACTCTATGTAAATGAATTTTAGTTTGTCGTAAAAGATTTCATCACGCTGATTTTTTAGTTCGATAAAATGAACAATTTCGTCATCATTTTTATGATCATCAAAAACGAAATCCAAAATCCCAACAGTATAGACCGGTTCCAATTTGTAATCCCAATCTCCCTTTTTTGCTTGTTCTTGGATGGGAAAGGAAGCGTAGTAAATGCTTCTGTCTTTAAAGTAATTTTGTTTCGCCTTTTGTATTTCCACAATAAATCGTTCTCCCGACTCACCGGTGCAATAGATGTCGAATATTGCTTTTCTATCCAGGGCGTTCTGACCGAGATGTTCATTTCTTGAGTAGCTTAAATCTTTTATTCTGTGCCGCTCGGGAAGAATTTGGTTTAGGAAGTCAATGACCAATATCTTATTTGGCTCGGTGCCAAATAGTTTTTTGAATCCAAAATCCGTTAGCGGATTAATATATCTTCCGTAAAGGCTACTCATAAATATTTTTTTGCTACAAAAATAACCAATTTAGCACAAAAATGGTTTTGCTGCAAGCCTTTTTCTTTCGGAATGGAAGGAAATCCGCTGCCAACCGGAGCAGATACCGTATATTTGCATAAAAATACGTTCAAATGGGGAAAATAGAAACGGAAATTGCCGAGAAGTATCAAAAGCTTATCGCAAAACAAAAGATGTTTTTTGTCGCAACAGCACCCGAAGAGGGGCGCATCAACCTTTCGCCGAAAGGACTGGATACCTTCCGGGTAATTAATAAGAACAAGGTCGCCTGGCTTAACCTGACGGGTAGCGGAAATGAAACGGCAGCTCACGTACTCGAAAACGGACGCATGACGATTATGTTTTGTGCATTCGAGGGAGACCCCGCTATTTTACGTCTCTACGGACAAGCTGAAATTATTCATACCGATGAGCCTGCATGGGAGGAGTATGCGTCGCTTTTTCCTCCCTTCAATGGCATCAGACAATTGATGGTTATGCGGGTGGAGGCCGTACAGAAATCATGCGGTTTTGGAGTTCCTCTTTACGAGTATAAAGGACAAAGGGATACACTGTTCGACTGGACTTTAAAGAAGGGGGAAGACGGCATCCGAACGTATTGGAAAGAGCGAAATGCCATTAGCATCGATGGAAAAAAGACCGATTTCGGGTAAAATAATAGCCGAATTGTCCGTGAATTGATATTGTTATTGGATGATTGAGGGGAATGGTGTTGTTTTAAGACTTACCTTTGTACTTTTACACAAGAACACAACTTATGAACCGGATAATTTTTACTATATTAGCAGCTTTCTTTTTGGTGATGACCATTCAGGCTCAGGACAGCGACTGGCGGTATATCCTCTCTTCGACCATCCCGCAGGGTAGTATCGAGGCTAAGCTCTTCAATAATTTATATACACAGCAGACGCGCGCGACGACCGCTGGTCCATTGACTGACCGCTCAACCTTTTTTTCCTCCGGATTGAGTTTCCTGTATGGAGTGAGTAGTCGGTTTAATGCCGGATTTGATTTGCGGTACCGGAGTGTGCGGAATGATTTGGCTTCTTCCTCTCCATTTAAGGTTTTGAAATTTGAAAACACCTTAGCAAGTCGGCACGGGATAACTAATTTTGGTCCAAAAATCAGGTATGCTCCATTTGAGAGTTTGCCAAAGTTTTCCATCCAAAGTGCTTGGTGGTTTCCGGCTGGAGATGATTTGGAGGGAAGCGGAGATAAGCCTTATTCAGACTGGAACGGATCTACCTTTTTGACGCAGTTTTTTTCTGATTTCAGCCTTGGAAGTAAATGGGCGTTATTTGCCGAAGTCGATTTTTTTATGGAGGATATTTCCAAAGCCGAAGATGGTGGCTTCAATCGCATTTCGGTGCCGGCAACGGCTATTTTTAGCTTTTTCCCTACCAAGGGGGTGACGCTTTATGCCATTGGAGGATATTCCCCTTATCTCTCGTGGACGGGACGAGAAGCGGGCGATAAAGACTACTTTGTTCAGGGAGGACTCGGTGCTAAGTATCAATTCTCCCCCGCTTTTGAAGTGGAGTTGTTATACACGGCTTTTTCCAATGAATATCTAAAGTTTATCGGCGGAAAGGCAGCTACCTTTAATTTGGGATTTCGGTATTCAACTGGTAGTAAGCAATAACTCAATGTAGGAGCATTCGGATTCGGATTTTAAGTCAAAAAATGTTTAACTTTGATAAAATAAGAGTCAAGTAAAATCAGGCCGATACAAGCGAATGAATAATTTAATGGGCGAGTAAAAATCGAAATATTCCTTAGCGCTCCTTAGCGTGCCCGTACCGGGGTATGGGTATGGGCGGGAAATAAACGATAGAATGCTCCTCTGCGGGAAATAAATGAATATTAAATCTAAAAGAAAAAAAAATGTCAAAAGTAAACACCAGCTTAGCCATTTCGAATCCTCACTCTGAGGGAAGCCCCATTATTGAAAAAATAAGCATTGCCACCGGTGCTATCGGGCTATTAATCCTGTTTGCTGCCCTGCTGGGAACGAATTTCCCCTCAGGAGGAGGTGCACTAACACTTGCCCTACTGACGCTTGTCGCTGCGCCTATCCTCTATGCTATTGGCAGGTACAAAGGCACCTCTGCCGGGATAAAAAACAATGGCGTTTGGCATCGTTCGTTGTCTTCACGGGGGTTGCTTGCGTGGGGCATTGGGGTATTGCTGACGACCTTTTATATATTGCTATACTGGTATCCCGAATTGCTGGGACAGGGGAAAGACGGAACAGCGAACACCGGCATCATCGGTTTGTTCGATCCTTTAAGTATGGCGTTAAATGGCAAGCCTGCAAGCCAGTGGTTTGTTTACGGTACATTGTACACCGTAGCGATTATTGGA
>JALVDO010000161.1 GCA_027008975.1 Saprospiraceae bacterium
TAAGTCATCTTCACTTAAAATCTCTATTTTTCGCTTCAAGCAGCCATTCTTAAACAACTTCATAAACATTAAAACAATCGCTTTATGAAAATCACGTACTACGGACACGCTTGTTTTGGCATCGAGACCAAGGGCAAACATCTATTATTTGACCCATTTATAAGGGAGAATGAGTTGGCAAAAGATGTAGATGTCGAAAAAATACCGGCTGATTACATACTGCTTTCGCACGGGCACGGCGACCACGTGGCGGAGGCAGAAGAAATCGCCAAAAGAACAGGATCAAAAATTATTTCCAATTACGAAATTGTCACTTGGTTTGGCAGCAAAGGTGTCGAAGGTCACCCAATGAATCACGGAGGAAAGTGGTCTTTTGATTTCGGAACAGTCAAGTACGTCAATGCCGTTCACTCCAGTGTATTACCAGATGGCACCTATGGCGGCAATCCCGGCGGATTTGTCGTATGGAACGAAGAAGGGTGTTTCTATTTTGCAGGCGATACTGCTGTCACTTACGATATGAAGCTGATACCACAGCTATGCCCAAAGCTCGATTTCGCCATCTTGCCACTTGGTGATAATTTCACGATGGGAGTCGATGAAGCATTGCTCGCGAGCGACTTTATCGAGTGCGATAAAATCATCGGTTGCCACTACGATACTTTTGGATATATCATGCTGGAGCATAAAAGTGCAGTAAATGCCTTTGCAAATCGAGGAAAAGAATTAATTTTGCCGACCATTGGTAATCCGTTAAAAATAAATTGAGAATCTTCAAGTTAAACAAATCGGACAAGTCACTTGAAAAGAACCGCTTAGTTATCCGATTTGTTCAACAGATTCTGAATTTATTATTTGCCTATGCTCTGAAGAAGTAACAAGTATTTAATTTACGTTTTAACAATCAAATAAATGGGAAAAGTAATCACAATTGCCAATCAAAAGGGAGGGGTCGGCAAAACCACTACCGCCATCAACTTGGCAGCAAGCCTTGCCGTGTTGGAAAAGAAAGTTTTACTGATTGATGCCGACCCACAGGCAAATGCCTCCTCCGGTGTAGGAGCGACTGAAGAAGATGTGGATACAACCATTTACGATTGTCTTATCAAGGGATTAGAGGCAGAAGAAGCCATCTACGAGACCGAGACGCCGAATTTGCACGTCATGCCGTCCAGTATTGACCTCGTGGGAGCAGAACTGGAACTGGCAGGAGTCAAAAACAGGGAATTTGTCATGCGTGACATTATTAATCAGGTAAAAGACAATTATGATTTTATTTTCATCGATTGTCTGCCATCTCTAGGCTTAATCACACTAAACGCCCTAACGGCGGCAGATTCGGTACTCATTCCCGTCCAATGTGAATACTTTGCCCTAGCCGGGTTGTCCAAATTACAAGACACCATCTCTTTGGTACAAGAAAGACTTAACAACAGCCTGGAAATTGAGGGCATTATCCTTTCGATGTATGACAAAAGGCTGCGGTTGGCCAATGTGGTTGTCGCTGAAATCCGTGACATTTTTGGAGAATTGGTTTTCGACACCATCATTCACCGAAATTCAAAAATTGGGGAAGCGCCCAACATGAATATGCCTGCTATCATGATTAACGCAGGTGCCAAAGGAAGCATCAACTTTCTCAATCTGGCTACAGAATTTTTAGAGCGAAATAAGGTACAAAACGAAGCGTAAGAAATGGCTAAGAAATTATCAACAAAAAAGAAAGTAAGCAAAGATCAATTACGATCAAGCATTCAAAATAAATTCGCCAAAAAAACGGGTGGGATCAATGCCATTATTCCCCCTAAGGATATTGACGAAAAAATCGCAACAGACAGGGAAAGCGTTGTCAAAGAACTATCTCACAGCTTTGCCATGCTGCCCATATCCAAGATTGAATCCAATCCGGGGCAACCGCGTAAAGAATTTGACAAGGAAGCACTTGATGAGTTGGCAGCCTCTATCAAAATACATGGATTGATACAGCCCATCACCGTCCGCCGCCTTAGCCCCGATGAGTATCAAATCATCTCCGGTGAACGTCGATGGCGTGCCTCTCAATTAGCGGGATTGAAGGAAGTCCCTGTCTTTATTCGTATCGCCAATGACCAGACCCTGCTGGAAATGGCTTTGATTGAGAATATCCAGCGCGAAGACTTAAACCCCTTTGAAATTGCCGTTACTTACTACCGCCTGAAAGAAGAATGTGCCCTGACTGATCGAGATCTGGCGGAAAGAGTAGGAAAAAAAAGAAGCACCGTATCCAATTACCTCCGCTTACTCGACCTGCACATCGAAGTTGTTGATGCTCTGAAAAACGGACAACTCTCCATGGGACACGGTCGCGCCATCGCCGGCATACAGGATAAACTCCTGCAAAAACAAGTATTAGATAAAATTTTCGACCAAAAACTTTCAGTTCGGGATACTGAAAAATTGGTCAAAGAATACAGCGCTCAACGCAAACAAAAGAAAGTCGCCAAATCCAAGTCATCCTTGGAGATTGCCTATCAGACGGTAGAAAACGATTTCAGAACATTTTTCGGCACTAAAAAGCTCAAAATTGTTATCGACGACAAGGAGACGGGAAGTGGCAAGGTGATACTGAGCTTTTCTAATACGGAGGAGTTAAATGAGTATTTTAAGATGGTGGAACAGTAGTTTTCGCTTCTCCGTACGAGAAAGCCTAAAGCACTTTTCCTAAAATTTCCATATCTTTGCCAAAACGCATTCGCAATACTATGCAGGCAGCCGTCAAAAAAAGATTATTTAACCGCGAAGAATACCACTTAATGGGTGAGATGGGTATTCTCAAAGAAAAACACATTGAGTTAATCAATGGTGAAATCGTCAATATGTCTCCAATTGGAAGTAAACACGCGGCTCATGTCGATAAAATAGTCGCACTCTTTTCACAATTCATACAGGGAAAAGCCATTTTGAGAATTCAAAGTCCCTTTGTCCTTGACAGTCTGTCTGAGCCGGAACCAGACGTTATGTTGCTCCAACCACGAAAGGATTTCTATTCTGATAAACACCCCGGAGCAAATGATATTTCACTCCTTATCGAAGTAGCGCAAAGTTCGCTCGATTACGACCGTGAGGTGAAACTGCCACTCTATGCCTCCGCCGCTATCCCGGAAGTTTGGATTGTCAACCTACAAGACTATGTCCTTGAGATTTATTCACACCCCAAAGAAAATGCCTATGCTAAAAAGGTTGTAAAAAAGCTGGGAGACGAGGTGCATATTAATCCGCTCGATATTTCGTTCAATACAAGTGATTTGTTTATCGTAAGTAGTGAGTGACTTTAGCCTTACGACATTATACCTGAAACCCGAAACTTTTAATCCTACCAAAATTTCCGTATCTTTGCCAAAACGCATTCGCAATACTATGCAGGCAGCTGTCAAAAAAAGATTATTTAACCGTGAAGAATACCACTTGATGGGTGAGATGGGTATTCTCAAAGAAAAACACATTGAGCTAATCAATGGTGAAATTGTCAATATGTCTCCAATTGGAAGTAAACATTCGTCTCACGTAAAGAAAATAACGGCATTACTTTACCGCTACTTAATTAATAAAGCCATTGTAAGTGTTCAGGATCCCATTGTGATAAGCAAATATTCCGAGCCAGAGCCGGATCTCGCCATTTTAAAGCCACGAAAAGATTTCTATTCAGAGATACACCCGACAGCCTCGGATGTGATACTTATTATCGAAGTAGCGCAAAGTTCTCTCGACTACGACCGTGAGGTAAAACTGTCACTCTATGCCTCCGCCGCTATTCCGGAAGTTTGGATTGTCAACCTACAAGACTATGTCCTTGAGATTTATTCACAACCCAAAGAAAACGCCTATTCCAAAAAGGTTGTAAAAAAGCCGGGGGACGAGGTGCATATTAATCCGCTCGATATTTCGTTTAACACAAGTGATTTGTTTATAACTGAAGTTGAATGAGATATTTAATTGTCCTTTTTTTTATGCTATTTTACGCTCCTGTCTTCGGGCAAACCCCGGATAGCACAAGCGTAGTGAAAGAAGAATCCACGTGGCCGGTACCTAAAAAAGCACTACTCTATGCCATTATCCCCGGCGGAGGGCAGCTATACAATCGAAAATGGTGGAAAGTCCCATTGGTCTATGGAGCGATAGGCGCGGGGGGCTATTGGCTATATCAAAATCAAATCAGGTATCGCGCTTATAGAGATTTACTCATTAAAGAACTCGACACGCCGGGCAGTACCGGGTATAATACATCCACCTTGCGCAATATACGAGATCGATATGACAAGAGTACCCAGCAAGCCTATGTTTACGTCGGAATTTTGTATATCCTGCAAGGAGTAGAAGCCTACGTCGATGCTCACCTTGCTCATTTCGATGTCAGCGAT
>JALVDO010000162.1 GCA_027008975.1 Saprospiraceae bacterium
TCACCCGATACCGCCAATAAGACACGGCCGAGAAAATGACAAAAAACGCGATGGCAAAATAGACCCAAATCGGGATGGGAATCGGGTCGCCGGTCGCATAAGAGTGCATGCCGGAGAGGTAGTAATTTACTCCGAAGTAGGTCATTATCAGCGTGGAAATAGACCAAAGGGAGGCAAAATTAAAGGCAAACTTTCCGCGCAACCCGGGTACCAAACGCATGTGCAGGATAAAGATATAAACCATCATGGAAATCAATGACCACACCTCTTTGGCATCCCAGCTCCAGTATCGTCCCCAGCTCTCGCTCGCCCATACTCCACCCAGAAATGTGCCGATAGACAAGGTGAATAAACCGACCGTCATGGTGGATTCGTTGATGTAGGTCAACTCTTTGATAGTCAGGTCGAGCCTGTCTGCGTTATTGGAATTGCGAAGGATGAATAACAACATGACCACAAATCCCATTAAGGCACTCAATCCCAAAAACCCATAACTCGAAGTGATGGTCGCCACGTGTATCATCAGCCAATAGGACTTCAGTACCGGTACGAGGTTAGTCACTTCGGGGTTCATCAGGCTGCCGTGGGCGATGCCTAGTAGAAAAGAGCTGAATATCACCGCAGCAGCAAGGGGGAATTTGGTCTTTTTAAAAGAAAAGATTAATCCCGCAAGAACGGTGACAAAGGCAATGAATACCGTCGCTTCATAGCCATTACTCCAAGGAGCATGCCCCGATATATACCAACGCAATCCCAGACCCCAAACGTGGAATCCCATCCCGACTATTGTCAGTAGCATAAAGATATTCAGCAGTATTTTGGCCGTCTTGTTGTTGGGCTTGAATAAATCGACAAAGGCCAGTGCCAACAGGATAAAACCGATGAGCATATAGTAGAAAAGTAGCTTTTTGAATATGCTCCAGCGGTTGTATTTTATTTCAAGGTCTATTTTTTTCGCCGGCGGGATGATCTCGGCACCGACTTTCTTTTGATAACCGGCAATCATGCCAAGGAATTCATCAGCCGTAGAGTAGTCGCCGGTCTCGATACCTTCCTGAAGGGAGACCATATACAATTCGTGCATCTTTAGTAACATTGTATCCGCCCCGGAAAAGGCTTCGTGATTGACTCCTGAATACCATTTATTGTTGGGGTCGCCGGCTTTTGGATAGATGTGCATTAAGCTGCCTTGGAGGGCATTGAGCCACACATTGGCGCGCTCGTCGAGATTGATGATCTCATTGTCGGTGGCGTTTCGGGAAGATTTTTTCATACGGAAGGCTTCTTCAACCCTGTCTGCCAGAAAGTACTGTCCTTCGTAGAAAAAGTTAAGCATAGAAGTATATCCACCTTTTTCCTTTAGTTGGCTCGAAAGCTCCTTTCCCAATAAGAGCGGCTTGACTTGAACGATATACTCATTGCTCCAAAACTGAGGGTTCAATTGTGCAGAAAGCAATACCTGCTCTGCTGTCAATCCTTTGTAGGTATCTTCTTTATAAACTTTCCGCAATACCTCGAGGGCGTAAGTGTTGATGGGTTTTATCCGTCCCTGATGGTCTTGTATGAGCAGTTTGCCGAATTTTTCTGCGTGTTCACGGCTAACGGTGTATTTTGCGAGGTCAGTTGCCGGCGCTTCGTTTTGGGCATACGTACTTATGGATAATACCAACAACAGCAATGTCAAAGCCGCTCGTTTTTCGGTTATCTTTTTGAGTTTTTTCGATAGGTCGGAGAAGCGCGTTCCTTTCCAGAAAAGGGTAAAAAACATCCCCAATCCCATTAGGAAATATCCCAAATAAGTGATAAGTGTACCCCAATAATCGTGATTCACGGAGAGTAGCGTTCCTTTCTCATCCTTGTCAAAAGAGGATTGAAAAAAGCGATAACCCCTGTAATCCAATACGTGGTTCATGAAAATGCGATAATCAAATTTTTTGCCTTTTTCATCATCTATTACAGTCACCTCACTGGCATAAGAGGAGGCGGAGTTGGTGCCGGGATAGCGCTCTAGAATGAAATCTCTCAACTCGACTTTAAAGGGTGTTGTAATTTCTTTTGAGCCGTAGGTAGCAGTGAAGTTTAGCCCGTTTACCGTCGTTTTTGAGGCTCCGGAAACGGCTCCCGCAGCGCCTTGCACCTCTAGTGTTTTTTCTTCGCCACCTGAAGTTATTTTGAAAGTCAGCATATCATATGGGAATCTCGCCTGATTCTTTTTGGCGGCTGCCTCTTTGACTATGACGCCCTTTCCCATCTCGGGTATGACAAAGCGAAGTGCATCAAAAGCGTATAATTTTCTCAACTCCAAATCAGCAATAGAATCCTTCATGACGGGCGTCAGTTCTTGAGTCATCATTTCCATTACGTTACCGTGAAGGGGTGGTTGAAGTACCAGCCGCTCATCAATGTGATAAATGTTCATGGCGCCGGGCACCTGATTATCATAGGTGAAAAGCATATTTCCAACGTTGGTCACCTCGCCCTTTTTCAGGAAAATATCATTTCGTGCACCTGTACCGGACTCGACTATATGGATGAATTCTTCCCCGTTCTCATCCAATTGAAGGTGTTTCACTGCATGTGGTACATACTCCTGAAGCGTCACTTCAAAAGGTGTTTTTTCCATCTCTTCCGTTCCGAATACCTCTTTTAAGTTGAATTTATTCTTTTTCATGGTGTTGAAGAAAACGGGATATTGAAAGGTTTTACCTATTTCACCATTATCGACCAGAAAGGTGAGGTATGTTTTTTCGGATAAAATGGTATTGGATGATTCCCCTTCACGGATGGGCATCACACCTTCAAATCCAAAATACCTCGTCGTAAATGACCCCATCAAGATGACGATAAATGCAATGTGGAACAAGAATACCGGCCATTTTTCCCTGCGATAAAGCCGATAATTAAAGATATTGCCCACAAAATTGATGACGAGTAGGAGCATCAATATTTCGAACCACTTGGTATTGTATATCAAGGCCCTGGCGGCAGCGGTGCCAAAGTCGTTTTCTACAAAGGTCGCTATTGCCATCGAGAGTGCAAAAAGCACCACGGCAATCGCCATTGTTCGGGTGCTGTATATGATATTGATAAGTTTCTGTAGCATAATTTATGTTGTGAAGCGCGAAATTAGTGATAATACCTTGTAATCACTTACTTTGAGGGTATTTTTACACATAAGATTCTCGAAGGGAGCGCTCCAGTCGTTCCTCGCTCAGGCGGCGTTCTATCTTTCCTTCGAAAACAAAGGATATGGAGCCATTCTCTTCCGATACGACAAAGATGGCAACACTGACGCGTTCCGACAAACCCATCGCAGCTCTATGGCGGGTTCCATCCCGCTTGGACATGGGCTTTTGAGAGACGGGCAGGATACAGCTTGCTTTTTTGATACGCCCGTTGTCTATGATGACAGCCCCATCGTGGAGCGGTCCTTCTTTATTGAATATTGTCTCCAGAAGGAAGGCGGTTATTTCGGCATCAAGTGTGACCCCACCGGTAATAATCCCTTCGAGGTCGATATTGCGGGCAAGTACGATGAGCGCCCCGGTTTTTGTCTTTGAGAGGGTGATAATGGCGGCTTTCAGAGAACCGATTTGCTTTTCCTGCTGTTCGCTCAACTCCATAGTGGGTGTGATACCCGTCAGTAAATTATGCGCTCGAATGCCAACGGTACTACGGCCAAGTAATAACAAAAAACGCCGAATTTCAGGTTGGAAAATGATGACCAGACTAAGGACTCCAAGCGAAACTAACTGCCCCAAAACGAGTGATAATAGCTCCATCTTCAATATCTCCACCACCGCGTATAACAGGTATAGTAAAAATACGCCGATAAAAATATTGTACGCCAGACTGCCCTTGAGTAATCGGTAAATCTGGTATAATAAATACCCGACGATGAGAATGTCGAGCACATCCCATATTCGAACGCCTAAAAATCCCACCTTTAAAAGCAATAAAATGTCCATTAGTTGAATTATGTAACAAAAGTAAGCTATTACGAGCTTCTTTTCTTAATTTTGTAGCGTAAATGTAAATACTTACCATGAGGGAGAGAGGAACACGGATGCCCCTGACTTTATCGGTCAGGGCATACACAGGTGGAACGGATTTTCACGGATTTTGTTTTTGCTTTCGCAAAAACGGGTGCAAATTCAACTGCGTTGTTCATTAATTATCATTTGACATTGTCTCACTTTGGTCGTCAGACCAAAGACCTGCCTTCCGTCGCGCAGCAGGCAGGTCCGTGTGAAATACTGTGTTGGTGGTTTAAAATCAGTGTAAATCCGCACCGGTACGCGCCCGTATGGGTCACATCCGTGTCATCCGTGTTCCCCTTATCCCCAAATTGCAAACATAAAGTATGAGGTGGTAAGTAGTTACGCGTAAATAATGAT
>JALVDO010000163.1 GCA_027008975.1 Saprospiraceae bacterium
TGGATGGCATAAAGGAAACTATAAGCAGCACACCAATGCTGTCGAGGCAACATTACCTGACGGGACGAAGCAAATTATTTTTCAAACAACAAATGCAGGGTATGAAACAGAAGATGCCATGAGAAATCTGATAAATTGGTACAGAACTGATGAAGAAACCCATCCATTGGTAAAATCAGCAATTTTTTCATATGAGTTTGTAAGTATCCATCCATTTCAAGATGGAAATGGAAGATTAAGTCGATTATTATCGACTTTGTTGCTACTGAAAAATGGATATAATTGGATACAATATGTGAGTTTTGAACACGAAATTGAAAGTCGAAAAAGCGAATATTATTTAAAATTGAGACGTTGTCAATCTCAGAGACCGAACGAAAATGTGACGGAGTGGATTAATTTCTTTTTTTCAGCACTTCTGAATATTCAGGATCAATTAATGAAGAAATTGGAAGTAAAAGGAATAAAAGCTAAATTATCACCAAGGGAAAAATCAATACTTACATTTATAGGTGGGAACCCAGGATGTAAATCGGGGGAAATAGCAAAAAAATTACATATTCCAAACCCAACAGTGAAAAGACTTTTAACAAAATTATTTAATGAAAATTTAATTGAAAAATATGGAATTGGAGCAGGAACAAATTATTCGATAAAATAACACCGCACAACAAGCGATGATGAAAGCATAAAACAAAAACTTACCGATATTATAAAACAATCGGAAGAAGTAGAAAAAATAAAAATATGAGATTGTTAAATAAGTTTCTAATATCAATGTGTTGTGTTTTAATCACGACTACGACATTTTCACAGAATAATAAGCTGACGCTAACGGGCATCATCACAGGGTGTAAAAAAGACCTCGTCCTAAGTAAGTTTGACGGGATCAAGTTTCACCCCGTGCAAAAAGCAGAAAAGGACGGAGATAAATACACCTTAAAAATTGACAAATCCGAAGAGCCTGATTTTTACTTCCTCGGTGAAGAGGGCGGTGCGTTTGCCCCTATTTTGCTGGGGACGGAAAAGGACGTTCAAATTCAGGGGCAATGTCCTAATTTAAGGTTAGCGAGCTATACCAACTCTGATGTTAACGTTGGTTACAATCAGTTGAAGCAGGAGATTAACAAGACAAAAAGCGAGCGGGACAAGCTCAATCGTCTGTATATGCGCGCCCGGCGAGAGCAGGAAAGAAAGACTTATAAAAGACAATTGAAAGCGTTGGATGACAAACAACTTGCGGCATTGGACTCTCTCAAAAAAACCATGCCACTATTCGGAGTCATTTATGGATTCAACATCTACCCTAGTTTTGCTAATAACCAGGGAACATACAAAAACGAGTTCGATTATTTTGTGAACAACTACTTCAAGTATGCCGACCTTTCCAACAAAAGTTGTAACAGTCTGCCTTGGGTTTATGAAGGTTTTAAGGCCTTTGCTCTCACTCTGGCAAAATCGAGGGTGCCATCAGATGCTTTGAGATCAGCCGTCAACTACAATTTGGAAAAAGTGCCGGAAAAGACCGGAGCCTACAAGCTCGCAATAGGAGGTGTTTTGGCTGGCTTGCAGCAGGCGGGAAGCGATGATTATTTGTATTTCGCTCAACTGTTTATTGATAAATTTAGGGATGTCGACCCCGACGCTGTCGCATCTTTAAAGAAAGCAATAGAAAATAAAGCAAAGTATGCCATTGGAGGAATACCCCCTGATTTCTCACAGCAAACACCGGAGGGTGATGAGTTTGCGCTAAGCCAGCTAAGGGGTAAGGTAGTGCTCATCGACTTCTGGGCTAGCTGGTGTGGTCCGTGTAGGAAGGAAAACCCGAACGTCCTTAAAGTTTACAAAAAATACCACGACAAGGGCTTTGAAGTTCTTGGAGTAAGTCTAGACCGTAAGAGAGACAGATGGATTGGTGCTATCAAGCAAGATGGGCTTCCTTGGCATCATATTAGCGATCTAAAAGGATGGCAAAATCAGGTAGCCAAGGATTTTGGAGTGCATTCTATCCCACATACCGTATTAATTGGTAAGGATGGTAAAATCATTGCAAGGGGATTAAGGGGAAGTGCATTGGAGCAAAAAGTTGCAGAGTTACTGGATTAAAAAACCCTGCGGACGCGAAGCACCAATAACAAAATGCCAAGCAGAAGAACACCGGCTGCAAAACCCATTTGCATCCACAACTCCTGACGAAGTTTTATCCTGCTTTCAATATAATAAGGATTGGCTTCGTTAGGAGTTCCCATTCCGGGACGCACGCGCCAATTTTCAGGATTTCCATTATCTAGATCGGGAAGAAACAAACTCAATACAAAAGAGGAATCCGTCAGGGGAGCCTCATAAGCGACGCTGTCAATTGAAGCACCATCGGCAGCAAACAGGGTTAATGTTTCCCGGTGTTTATTCATTCCCCATTTCATGCCCCCGATATAATTATAGGCATAGGGATAGGTCTTTGCAAATTTTTCCATTTTTTTGCATACAACGAGATAATCCTTTGGTGGTAAAACCGCATCGGGGAAAACGTATTCATTCTTTTGATCGGTAAATATCCATCCGGACATATTCACCGTTTCATCCGTTGTATTATAAAGTTCAACCCAGTCTCCGGATTTTTTGTTGTAAGGGCATATTTCGTTGATAATAACCTTTCCGGCAAGGGGATGGGTATATTTTTTGAAAACGGCTTTGACCCTGACGATTTCTTCATCCAAAGTAATCGTTACTTCCTTGTCCTTTCTTCGCTTGCCATCCACACCCTCCCAATGGGAAAACCGGTATCCGTAATCAGGAATTGCCCTTAAAGTAATGGGAAATCGTTCAAAATAAACGCCTTTGAAATTAGTTGTCCGGATTTTTAAATTATCATTCAATAATATATACCCACCTCTCGTCGCTTGGAGGTTCACCTCTCTTTTTGCTCCCGTTTGGAAATAATCCATCAAAAACATTCTCATATAAGGAACGCGTTGACTTGCAAACTCATGCATCACTTTGATACTCTGGTACCACCTTCGTGGGCTTATGCGCCAACGCTTCAGATGGCGGGGCATATCCGGCTCAAGATAACGCACCATTTCGCTAATTTTCTCATTGGCAACAGGAGCTGAAAAATCTGTGTTTAGGTAATCGGCAAAGCGGTTGACAAAGCGGTGTTTGAATTCATCATTTTTCAACAAATTTCGCAATAAATAGGTACTCCAGGGGGGGTTGGGCCAGCGCGGACCATCCGCAGCAGTATGGAATTTAAGGCTGTTATTTTTATAAGCATCGCTATCGTGAAGCCCATAACCCCAATCCGTGTCATAGAGTATCCAACGCCACTTTCCATCCTCAGTCTGTGGGCGCCAATACTTGATATTACCCCCGGCATCCTGATTATCGAAATATATTTCTGCAATCTGATAATTCATGAAGTTGTCGACCTCCATTTGAGTTTGAATATAAGCATAATGGCGAGGATCCGATAAATCGTTATGCCGGATATACTTCAATAAGTGGTAATAGTGTTTTTTACTTCCTCGCCGTCGGGTATACCGATGCTCTAACAGGTCGAGGCTATCTTTGTCTGCGTCAGTGTGTGCAGCTATAAAGTGCCTGTTAACTTTCTCCCGGATATTATAAATCCCCCAGTATTTGCCGTTGATGTAAACGTGAGCCGGCTGATAAGCCTGCTTCTCAATATCCCAGCCATCAACCAAACTGGTCATAAAGGCATCGCGAAAATGAGTTTTTCCAAAATCACTTCCGGAGTTTCGCAAGACGAGAAATTTAAATTTCTTAGGGTTTTTCTTCCCAAAAATAGGATACTCGATTCGCTTTTGCCCGTAACGCTTTCGAGCGACAATCGCCAAAGATTTTTGTGGAAAGAGCCGGCTCATCCCCCCAAATAACCGCAAACCACTTTGACTGCTATAAATCAAATTGCCTTCCGATTCAAAAATGTCAATATGTGCGCGAACTTCTTTTCTACTCCAAAAATTTGCTCCAGGTTTGTTCCAAAGCTCATCATTAGCCGCACTACCTTTCATGAAAAGTCCCCTTTGGGGGTCAAAAAGAACATCGGGTGTGATTCCAATAGAGACCGTAAATAAATCCGTCTCCGGCTCATCGATAAAGTAGGTTTGGCCAACAGGGAGACTTTTTTCCTTTCCTCTATAGGCGATAGCCCTTATAATGGTCGTCTTGCGAAGTAAGATAGGATGAACATACCTCTTGGACCGTCGAGAAGGGCGTTTCCCATTAAGCGTGTAATAGACAGTTGCACCCGGCGAGGAGATGGCGACTTCAACTTCGTCAAAGTAATACCCGCCCTCTTTGGAGAAACTAATTTCTATTTCATCTTCCTGTAAATCGGAAACTTCATTTTGCGAAAAGCAAACAGGCAATACC
>JALVDO010000164.1 GCA_027008975.1 Saprospiraceae bacterium
TACCTCGGTGTCTGCGGGCAGGGGAGTATGGAAGTCGAGGGTGGTGCGGTTGGAGGCGGGATTGGGAGCGATGCTTGCCAATGGTATAGATGCCTCCTCCGTCGCAGTTATCCAACATGCCCCAATATCTTCATTGGTGTAAACCAAATCGCTATTCCGATAAAAACACAGTAGTCCGGCATAAGGCTGATCCAAGAGGCAGTAACTGTCATAAGCATTTAATCCCTGCAAGTCACCGATTCCTTCAATCCACACCCTACTTCCGTAAAGACTGCCGTCGGAGTCGTTAGGGCAATGGAGCAAAATTCTTTTTCTCGGTATCTCATCAAGGAAAGTGACCGTATCAATTGCATAAACGATGACTTGGTGTGGCTCGTTGGAATAATCACTAATTGTAAAAGTATCGTTCACCTCAAGGGTGAAGTCATAAATAGGGACAGACATACTATCCTGATACTTATAAACGACACCGGCCTCTTCCCGCCACCACTCACCACTTTCCGTCCAATTGTCGCTTTGCTCCTCATTGGCGTACAGCAGTTTTTGGTAGTACGCTCCTCCCATTTCGGTAGTATCCGGCGAAAAGGTGAATTTTCTGGTTCGTTCATTCCCGGTAAATCCGTTACTCAACCAGTCGTTCCACCGATTCGCTGAACTGACTAGCCGGGTATTCTGTGAGTAAGACAAAAGGGTGCATAAGGTAAAAATGATTGTTAGTGAATTTTTCATGGTTATTGTTTGATGAATTTATGTGTTTTGTAAATGTGTTCTTTGTTAGTAACTACTCATCACCCAACTCTTTTCTGCTTAATAACAGGAGGTGTTAAGTAGTTGCTAAAACAATTATTGTGGTAGTTGATTGGGTGTGGTTTGGAGTGGTGTTTCTATGCAGAAACAGTAAGGTGTATGTCAGAATGTCTATGTCACGCCATAAAAATGTAGGTAAAGCATTAAAACTCCAAATTATTCTTTAATTTTAACATTTGGGCAGAAAGATAGTGTTAAGTGGGAATGGAGACTGGCACTACAAATGGTTCCTTACCTGCAAACACCACCGGCAGCTTGATAATATTTTTGATGTTGTGCGCCAGTAGCTCCTTATAGTATTCGTTTTGCTCGATTTGGTCGGAGGCTTTTTTGAGCGCGGTGTTGATTCTTTTATGGAAGTCTGCTTCTTTTTCTTTAGGGCTTCTTTTGGGTACCTGTTTGATTTCGATAACGATGCCGTATTTGGTTTTGTCGTGGGGGATGAGTAGGATGTCGTACCTGCCGTCGCCGCTTTCGCGGTTGGAGCGAATGATGTAGTCGTCGCCGATAATGGCGAGCATGCCGAGGAAATAAGCCTGATAGACGTTTTCTGCCATGCCTCGCGTGTCGAAATAACTGAAGGTGTCTCCGATGATTCTTCTGAAGCCCTTTTCAAACTGAGGAATGCGGTTATTGATGAGGTGTTGAGTGGTCAATTCGAGGAGTTCCTTTTGTACTTTGTTTTCATCTTCCAACCAATTGATGATGATATTTTTGAAAATGGTTTTTATCTCGAAATTGGGGACTCTTAGCATATATGTTTCATAGTCGATTTTTTCGACAGGCGTCAGATAACCGCTAAAAGTCAGCAATGTCCAAAGCAGTCTTTTGTTTCCTTCGAGGTCAGAGAAGACGAAGTTTTCATCTATGGTTTTTTTCAGTGCTTCGCCTGAAATGAGCTTTTGCAGATCGTCATAAGTTTGGTCAACGCCGGGCTCGGTGATGCGCTTTTTTATCAAGGGGTCGGAGCCGGTATTGACCCAATAGGGGCGAAATCCATCGGAGTGATTAGCGATGTAATTGACGATAGACCAAGGATTGTATATTTGCTTTGTATCGCCAAACTGATAACCGTCATACCAGTATTTTACCTTTTCAAAACTATCCTGTAAGCCAAAATAATTCAATGCCATTTTGGTTTCCGGTTCGGTAAAACCAAAATGTTCGGAAAAGTATCGACTGGTAATAGTATAAACCCCCGGGTTGTTAAATTCCGAAAAAAGGCTTTCGCGCGCTATTCGCAATATGCCGGTTATCAGCCCTTTTTCCAAAGCGTCATTTCCCTTGAAAGCATTGCCGAGGAAGCCCTGCATAAACATAAAGACTTCGTCGTAGTATCCACTGGAGTATCCGGCGATAATGGGGGCATCGTATTCATCGACGAGGACGATGGTTTTTTGTCCGAAGTGGGTAGTTAGATATTTACTTAAATTTTTAAGACTATGTCTATAGTTTGTTTCAGTTGCCTCTTGTCGAATAATTTTTACAATAACGTTTTTATCAAATTCTTCCAATTTATCAGATTCTAATAAAAAACGATGATTGTTGTATAAATCCGAAATACTCTGGATCATTTCCTGAAAACACTCCTCCCAGTTCCTCCCCTTTACATTTTTCAACGTAATATTAACCACCGGATACCGGTTCTGATGCTGCTCACAAAACGCCTTGTCTTCACTTATTTTATATTCCGAAAACAAACCTACACTATCCGGCTTACGAACATCAAAGAAGTGCTCAATCATCGACAAATTGAGTGTCTTACCGAAGCGACGAGGGCGGGGTAGTATGACCACCTTGTCCCCGTTGTCGACAAATTCTTTTATCAACAGGGTTTTATCGACAAAATATCCGTTATTGGAAATAATATCCTTGAAATTGGAATCTCCTTTTAGTATTCTCTTCATCAATTTGTACTTTCGCAATACGGTTTTTACAAATTTACGATTTTTTTGGATTGTTTTCTCCTTTCATTATAATAAATTGCATTTCCCCTCAATCCTTCTTACTTTTACTGCTCAAAACCGCGACCATATTATGTCCATACTCGATTTTGTTGATAAAGGTGTTATTATTTTAAATGTGGAAACCTCCGTGGCCGTTGCACAACAGCTATTGAATACTGCCCGTAATGCTTATTTTATCCTCAGAGATGCTGAAGATTTTTATTTGGAAAGTGTTTCAAAAACACTTCTTTCGCTCGAATCTGCAAATCCGGATACCACTATCGGACACCTGATAACACTCCATGCAGATAACCTTCTTCCCGTTATTGATGCAAATACTTCATTTTACAGTCTCAAAAAAAATGGTAAGTACATCATTCGGACGAGTGACGGGCACTTTTATTATTTTCAGAACAAAACCAGAACTGACAAGGAAATAGAAGCACCCAAGTCTGTTCCACCTGCACCTGCACCTATCAGCCCTCCTACAGGCGCAGGTGAAGATTTTACTATAGGCGATATAGGTGAAGATTTCGAGATAAAAATGGAAAAAGAGACGATGGAAGAAGCTGCTGCTCCCGAAAGAGCGCTTCCTTCATTTGAGGCTTACCCGTCCATTTCCAAACCTGAAAAAGTAATTCCGGAAGTACCTTTTACCATCTATGTAGGATTCTCAAAAACGCTCGACAACACCCTCGAAAATGTATCAAAAGTAGTCATTGATAAACCAAAGGAAAATGACTTTATACAGGTATCCGTAATGGCAATTGGTGCCGTGGTGAAAGACAATCGCCTCAAGCCCTTGATGCTCGATGTGGATGCCCAGACTGCATTTGAATGCGTTGCCGGGACGGGCGTTGAAGAAATAACCCTCATTGCTACCTACTTCTATAATATGCAGCCCGTCGGTACTGCGACGAGGCGAATCAAGATTGGAGAAGAGGACAACCCTACCGAAAAGGAGCTTGACACCGTCCCTGCTGGCTGTAGCTTAAAGCTGGAAAACCTGCAATACGACAACGCCATGCTCGATATGACTATCACCATCACAAGGGATGTTGTCGGCAAACAGTTATTGTGGAAAATCGTCGCCCCAAATCCCGAAATAGACGAACATTTTCAAATCCCTGTCGAAGACACAAGGAGTTTCGCCCAAATAATTGGCAATGAACTGGCAAAGGAAGGCTTTCGCGAAACCGGTGCCAATAATGTACTGTTGACACTTGGGGAACAAATTGCAGAAATAGTTCCGGATGCACTCACCGACATGCTTCGCGCCGTACATGCTACTATCGGGCGAAAACCCAAGGTGCTAATATGGACGGATGAGCCTTATGTCCCCTGGGAGTTGGCGTTGTTGGAAGATTTGGATATCGACACCGATGTTCCACCGTTTTTTTGCACGCAAACCATCATTGGGCGGTGGTGGCTCAATGACCAGGTGGTATGTCCTCCGCCTAGTCAAATGAGCGTAGAGGAACTCACCGCTATTGCTGCGGAATATCCTTTTGGTTCGAAGTATCGCCCTTTGGAAGAAGCTATTGAGGAGAAAAAATTTTTAATTCAAGAGTTTGGTGCCAACGAAGTGAAAGCAACCAAAAAAGACTTACTCAAATTGACGGGACGACGGGATAAAACGCCCGGACACTGGGTACATATCGCACTTCACGGGTTTAGCAAGCCGGATAAAAACGAGCAAAGTCTGGCATTCGAGGATGGTGAATTGAGTCCGATGGCTATGATAGGAAGTTACAAATGTGGAGAAGTGCCGGCCATCTCCTTTTTGTTTCTGAATGCCTGTCAGGTCGGTACTGCCGGTAGTTCACTCGGGCAAGCAAGTGGGTTTCCCGGGGTGTTGTTAAAAAAGGGAATGTTGGGATTTATAGCTCCACTTTGGCAGGTGCACGATGAGCCTGCAAAGGAATTTTCAGAAGCTTTCTACACCGAAACACTACAAAATGGCAAAGAAATTGGAGAAACCCTGACCAACTTAAAAAAAGCTTATGATTATGAGGAGTCTCTTACTCCACTGGCCTACATCTACTACGGACATCCGGCTTTGCGGATAACATACGACGATGCGTTATAAAAACAAAACACGGCTTAGATTTGCTATTGTTTTATTTTTACTATACTTTAGCCTTCAAACTTAATACACCATGCCATACCAGACTTCCTTAACAGGCGATAGCACCACACGATCCATCTCAACCGCACCGGGATATACACTGGAAGCTCCCGGCGTACAATGCACCGTCACTGAGGTGGAAAAAGAAACTAAGACCACTCGCGGGGGTGGAGCTGATGACCCATTGCACGAAAAACTGATACCTTCCCTTGATAGCAATGAGGTGTTGTTGATGAATCAATTCGAGATAGAGATAACGGGTATTTCTTCTACGCCGACCGGAGGCCAGACAAGAGGTGGAGGAACAAGTGGAGAAGCCACCGGCGAGATGGTACTGAATACGCCAAAAACTCATCCGGAAATGGCCTGTGCCATTATGCATATCGACGAAGAAGGAGAATGCCACTGGATATTCCCAAAAGAGGAAACAGATGAGAAATTCTCCTTTGTGTTGCCTAAGGAAAATACTCCGACTGATGCCCTTCCTGTGAAAACGGTCAGGGGCGCCGTCACGATGGGGATACGTCGAATTGTCAAAGTTTTTGGGTGGTTACTGGACCCCATTGTTGGGGCTGCTGCGCTAGCAGGGGTGAAAAAATGGGAGGAAAAGCACCGCCCTTATCAATTGAAAAGTGTAAGCATCAACGGCGAAGGGCAGGAAGTGGATTGGCAATCGTTGGAGGGCAAGCCCACTCTTCTATTACTACATGGTACTTTTTCGACCTGGGAGTCTGCATTTGACGGGCTGTTTAAAGACCCCCTTTATAAAAATATCTACGAACAATACGAAGGTAGGATTTTAGCATTCAATCATCCCAGTCTTCATCATTCTCCGGCAGAGAATATTCAAAAACTGTTTGAAATGATTCCGGATGGGGTCAACTTGGAAGTAGATATTCTTACGCATTCAAGGGGCGGCCTGGTTGGTAGAGAGCTGATAGAGCGGTACGAAGATTACGACACCTCAGGCGTCAATATCAAGGTGGGAAAAGCCATTCTTGTTGCCTCTCCCAATCGGGGAACAATCCTTACAGACAAGGATAATTGGGTCAAATTAATAGACAGTTATACGAATATCATCACAACGCTCCCCGATAATGTCGGGACTATTATTTTAGAAGGGGTTGTCACCTTGGTCAAGGTCATTGGAGGTGGAGCACTGAAGGGGTTGCCCGGGCTACAAGCCATGTTGCCTGACGGCGACCACCTCAAGCGGCTGAATAACACCGACAAAGTTGAGACCGTTTATTATGCTATCGGAGCCGATTATGTACCCAACGATGAAAAGGTACTCGCCAGGTACGGAAAGCGAATTTTAATGAAAGCCCTGTCAAAGTTATTTGGAGAAGATTGCGATATGGTCGTTCCGACGGATGGTTCTTTTAGTACGGGAAAGGATAATGGTGGGTTTCCCATCCCCAAAGAGCGACAAAAGCTGTTTATGTTGGAGCAGGATGTCAATCACTGTACCTACTTCACCCATTCTATTGTGAATAAAAAAATTGTTTCCTGGTTGGTGCCCAAATCTCCAATAGCATAACGAAAGCGTGCCGTAACTAACAAATTCTTCTTTTTTTGTATAAAAATTCGCGAATTGCTCGTACTTTTAGGGGTGTAAAATAAAAATTATCCATTATGTCAAAAGAAGAAAGACCCTGGCTGAAATTATACCCAAGTGGCGTACCTGCTAATATTGACCCTGATAGTTACCCAACTGTCGTATCATTGGTGGAGGAATCTTTTAAGAAGTATAAAGCACTACCCGCCTATACCTGCATGGGGAAGGATTTAACCTTCGGGCAGGTCGATAAACTATCGTCTCAATTTGGAGCATATTTACTTTCTCGTGGTTTAGAGCCGGGAGATAAGGTGGCTTTGATGATGCCGAACCTGTTGCAATATCCTGTTGCCCTATTTGGCGCATTGAAAGCGGGTTTGATTGTTGTCAATACGAACCCTCTGTATACGCCGAGGGAGATGAAGCACCAGTTTGTAGATTCAGAGGCAAAGGCAATTGTCATTGCAGAGAATTTTGCCGCTAATTTGGAATCCATTCTTTCTGATACGCAGATAAAGACCGTTATCGTGACCAGTATTGGAGAAATGTTGGGGATGGTAAAAGGGGCACTGGTTAATATCGCCGTTCGCCATTTCAAGAAGATGGTTCCGAAGTATAATATCCCTAATACGGTAAGCTTCAGGGAGGCGTTAAAACAAGGAAAAAAATTCACGCTGCCTCCTTTGGAAGGTGTTGGTAGCGATACCATCCTGCTACAATATACCGGAGGCACAACGGGGGTCTCCAAAGGTGCAAGCCTGACCAACCGAAATCTGGTTGCCAATTTACTGCAAATACAAGCGGTAATGAACCCCTTTCTGAAAGAGCAGGAGGAGACTGCGCTAAGTCCCCTGCCGATGTACCACATTTTCGCCTTTACCGTTAATTGCCTGGCACTAATGACCATCGGTACCCGAACGGTGCTGATAACCAATGCCCGAGATATAAAATCGCTGATAAAGACATGGAAAGAGTATCCAATCTCGATACTTACCGGAGTTAACACCTTGTTCAACGCGTTGATAAATGATGCCGCTTTCAAAGAAATAGACTTTTCTCCGCTAAAAATTACTGTTGGAGGAGGAATGGCCGTACAACGTCCTGTTGCTGAAAAATGGCAGCAAATAACCGGCTGTCCCCTTTCAGAGGGTTACGGCATGACAGAGGCGAGCCCGGTGGTCACTATCAACCCGCTGGATGGTAGCGGCAGAATCGGAACGATAGGTCTTCCTCTGCCTTCTACCGATGTAAGAATTGTTTCCGAAGAAGGGAATGTTCTTAAACCTAATGAACCCGGCGAGATACAGGTCAAAGGACCTCAGGTGATGAAGGGTTACTACAAACGTCCGGAGGCGACAGCCGAGACCATTAAGGATGGTTGGTTATGCACCGGCGATATCGGAATGATGTCGGACGACGGATTTTTCTCCATCGTCGATAGAAAGAAAGATATGATTTTGGTGTCGGGATTTAATGTTTTCCCGAATGAGATTGAAGATGTCGTGGCGGCTAATCCAAAGGTATTGGAGTGCGCAGCCGTTGGCGTGCCCGATGAGAAATCAGGTGAGGTCGTCAAGGTGTTTGTCGTCAAAAAAGACAAATCCCTCACAGAAAAGGAACTCATTGATTTTTGTCGTCAGAATCTAACGGGCTACAAAGTACCCAAGCAGGTCGAATTCCGAAAAGACCTACCGAAGACCAACGTCGGTAAGATTTTAAGACGGGAGCTACGTGGAAAATAAATGATAAAAAGGACGCATCCGTTTTCGGTGCGTCCTTTTTACTACCTCAGTAAAGTCACTTCGCCGGATTCAATTTTTGATGCCCCGCAATCCAGTCGAACCTCACAACTAAAAACATAGACATCGGAAGCGGCAGGCTTGCCTTTGAATGTGCCGTCCCATATAAAATTATCATCATCACCCGAAAAGACCAGTTGTCCCCAGCGATTATAGACTCTGAAATCTACTATCTCAATCTGGTCATCATAGGCTTCGTTAAAGAAAGGACGAAATACATCGTTCGTCCCATCATTATTAGGGGTGAACACATTTGGGAACTGAATATTCCCGGTACCTAACACGCGGACTGAATAAATGTAGTTATCATCAAAACAGCCTTCTGTGTCCGTAATGCTCAAAGTAAACTCCTGCGACTCGACATTGCCTGGTAATTGGAAGGGCGGTGGATTGGGCGACCAAGTGAATATCCTTACCCCATCATTCACAGGCAAGGGGACAGTGGTGATTTCTTCTCCCTGACAGATAGCCGTGTCTATATCCATCCACTCCAATTGCCGGATGACGAATATCTCACGAGAGACAGTTCCGTCGCATCCAATAACGGTATCGAGTACCGTCACACTAAAAGTAGTCGGTTCTGTCAAGGCGATTGTTTGCGGAGATTTGTCGGAGGTGCTATACAGTAACTCCGCCGGACTCCATGTATAGACTCCGTTATCAAAGTCCGATGTGAGAGATAACTGCAAGCTATCACCCGCACAAATTGTTGCATCCATGATTTCTAAATCAGGTAATTGATCGACCTGAATCGTCCTTACGATGGTGTCAGAACAGCCCTGAACGCTATTGATGGCAATCAGTTGAATTGTCGTTTCCCCCGAAGCAAAGGTTAGCGTTGGGTTTTCTTGGATGGAGGTTTGTCCGTTTCCAAAATCCCAATGATAGGCATCGGCTCCCTCTGAGGTATTGGTGAAAACCAGATTGTTCTCACAAAAGGCGGTGTCATCTGTACCATTGATTAAGAATCCGGCTGTGACGCCTCCAATGTTTATTTCTTTTTCTACAACAAAAGTACAAGCACCGTCTTCACCCTCCATTTTTAGTGTGACAATTGTCGTATTAGTCGGCAAGTCAAAAGCGTGCGTGATAGGTGAAACGTTCATTTCCTCTGTTCCATCACCAAAATTCCAGGTATAATTATCGACATCAACCAAATTTTGGGTGGTAAATGTTATTTCTCCACCTCTGCAAATTGCAGGCGGGTCGAAAGTGAAATCTCCATCAGGACCAACCAAGGTGACCGTTTGGAAAGCCGTATCTCTGCATCCAAATGCAGTAGATGCAATCATGCTTATTTCCCAAGTTCCTTTTTCAAATCCGGCAGCGGCATTTTGCCCCGTTCCCATTTGTCCATTTCCGAAATCCCATACGTAATTTAAAGGGGTATCGGAAGTACTCGTATTTGTAAACTCAATAACGGCTGGATGACAAATGATGTTCTGTCCATCCACGGAAGAAGTAAAAGATGCATCCGGAGCTTCCTGTACGTAAGCCGGAAGTTCAATCTCTCCACCACAACCCGTTGATACCTCCTCGTAAGTAAGAACGATATTGTACTCCCCCGTTTCCGTATAGTCAACCATAGTGGATTGGGTGTTAGAGCCGTTTCCGTTCCCGAAATCCCAGCTAAAATCGAGGTGTGACCCCGTAACTGTAAAATCGGGGGCAGTCAATCCCAGCGTCTCCCCAAGACACAAACTCGCAGGGAATGGATCCGTGATAATTTGCGTAAGAGGCTGATAGGAATAAAAATCTAATGCAGCCGTTGATGTACATCCGAGGCTATTTTCTATCGTTAATGATACAAGAAAGCTGTCCTGCAAGGGCGCAACAAAAATATGGTCAGGGTTTTGATCCGTAGCAGTCGTGCCATCTCCAAAATCCCAGTTCCAACTAACAATCGGCAGCGGACTTGTCGAAAGATCCGTAAAGGAATAAGGAATATTGCCATCCGCACATACCAGCTGAGTCGGTGCAGAAAAATTGGCAGATGCATCAAAGATTTCCAATTGATGTTGTAGTGTGTCCTCACAGGCATTCTCGTCTGTCACAATGAGGGTAACAGTCTCTTCTCCTACGGTATTGAATGTAAACTCAATGCTTTCCATTTCTGTTGCAATGGGGCGATCTGATATTTCGAATAACCACTCGTATCCTCGCCAACACCGTGTATCAACATCCTGAGCGTTGCTGGCATCCAAATCCAGCGTCGTTCCACGACAGATACTGTCCGGCAATTCAAATGCAGCCCTGATGTCTCTAATGGAAACGACAGCAGTATCCATACTGGCAGGACAGCCGGAGCCCGGATTCTCTGCTGTAAGAATGACCGTGTAATCACCGGTAGCGTCATAAGTATGTCTTTCTTCCTGCCCACTCGCTGTGCTGCCATCACCAAAATCCCAAGTCAATACCGGTGCCTCGTAGGAGGAATCACTAAAAGTCACTCCGAAGTGATCCATACAATCATTGTCGTAATGCAGGTGAGCAATGGGACCCTTCACCGTAATCAAATCCTCTTTGGTAATGGATGAATAACAACCATTAATTTCGACTGTCATTGTGACATCCATGGGGCCGGCTTCCACATCATACGTCCAATCCATTTGATCAGATTGATAACAGTGGAAAGAACGATCTCCTTCTGTGCTGAAATTCCAGGCATCAATATCCGGATGATTGGTCAAGTCGGTAAAATGGACGCTCTCTCCCGGGCATATCTCTGTCTTGTCAACATCAAAATTCGGGGTAATCTGTTCTCCCACCTCTATCAATACCACATAAGAGGTATCTACACAGCCGACCTCGTTTTCAATATTTAATTGCACTTCATAAGTGCCCGGATCAGTAAAAGTATGCACAACATCCCCGTTATCTGTTAATACCTCACTACTACCATCTCCAAAGGTGTATTCCCAGCGAATAATCGGCTCCCGTGAGCGGCTGGAGTCGGAAAACATCACCTGAAGTGGTGCACAGCCATTGATGGAGTCGGGTAAAAATAAGGCATCCGGTCTGGAAATGGTATCCGTCAACACCTGCTCCTCCCAACAACCGGAGGCATTTGTCACCCTTAATAGAACGGTATAAATCCTGTCGCCATATTCAGCGTAGGCATCTTCGTCTCCATATAAATAATCGTGGGATGGGTCGGACTCTGTACTAAAACTACCATCGCCAAAATCCCAGAACCACATCACGGGGTCGGGGCTAATGGAATTGAAATTGACCGTCCATAATCCACCTGGACAAGCTGCGTAAGTTGGGTCCAGGGTAAAAGAAGCGTCGGGGTCATCCACGTAGATGAGTTTGGTCACCCTACCAATACAGGTGTCCGTAGGTGGAAGTACTTCAAGTGTCAACTCCACAAATCCTGCTTCGCTGAAATGAAATGCTTCCTTGCCCGGCTCGGGCGATGGTTGCAGACGACTCACACTTGGCGGCAGAATCCATGTGTAAGTACCGGGGTCAGATATATTTTCAGCAACAAGAGTGTCTCCGAGACAGACGGTATCTCTGATGATAAAATCGGCAAAAGCCCGGCCAATGGTTACCGGATGTGAAACGCTCCCTGTACATCCGTTTTCATCTGTTGCCGTCAGTACAACTTCGTAATTATTGACATCAGAAAAAGTCTGTGTCGGTGGTGTTATCTCCGTGGATGTTGTTCCATTCCCAAAATCCCACTGGTAGCTCAAATTTGCTCCGGCGGTGGTGTTAATAAAATTGACATCCAAAGGCGGGTCACAAGCCTTGGCAGGAAAAGGATCTGTAATAAAACCAACATTCTCAACAGATGTCACCGTTACCTGGTCATTAAATATTTCAGTTACATTACAGCTTTCCAGGTTGGTCTCAATGGCAAAAGTAACCGTAAAAACACCTGTCGACTGGTAGGTGTAATTTACATTCGGACTACCCATGCTGCCTCCCGTGTCGCCAAATGACCAATTGTAATTGGTAATATTAACACCTGAAGGCAAATCGACCGTCCCTTCAAAATTGACTGCCAGTGGCCGGCAGCCTACAGATGGGTCGGAAACAATCGAAAGCGTGGGCTTAGGATAAACCGTAATCGTCAGTGTACCTACGACCGTTCCTCCCGGTTCGGTGCGGAGGGTGACTTGATAATCGCCGGGAGTGGTGTAAATATTATCGGGATTGGCAAGCGTAGAGACCGTTCCATCTCCAAATTCCCAATAATAAGAAGTCTGCCCCGGAGGAGCGGTAAAAGCTACTTCATGGGGAACACAGCCCTCCAAAGGCGTGGCCGTCTGAGCGAAACCATTACCAAAAACGAATAGAAAAATAAAGGTGGCAAAGTAGAAAGAGGCATGTATTTTTTTTAACATCATCAGACGGGATTATTGCATCCAATAGGATACAGGTGATCAAAGTTCTAATTTTCAGCGCCACCAAATTATTGCAAAAATTGGAAACGCCCAACTTATTGGAACTTTTTTCACTAGAAAAGCTGTTTTTAGTCTTAAAAAAGTTACTTTTGCAGGTCAAAAATAAAGGAGACAGCATGCAATTAAGCGAACAAGAAATCGTCAGAAGAGAGAACCTTCAGAAAATCCGGGACCTAGGTATCGACCCTTATCCCGCGGAAGAATTTGTCGTTACAGCTAAGGCAAGGGATATAAAAGAACAGTTTGATCCGGAACAAGATCCACCAAGAGTGGTCAGCGTTGCCGGCCGAATCATGTCGATGCGTGGAAAGGGTAAGGTGTTATTTGGAGAGTTGCAGGACGCCAGTGGACGAATCCAACTTTATATCAAAAGAGACCTGATTTGCCCTGACGAAGACAAGACGCTTTATACCGAGGTCATTGCCAAATTACTGGACTTGGGGGATTATATCGGTGTGAAAGGGGAGGTATTCCAAACCAAAATGGGAGAAACGACCGTCCGAGTCAAAGAATTCAAACTGCTCAGCAAATCTCTACGCCCTTTGCCCATTGTCAAAAAGGATGCAGAGGGGAAAATACATGATGCTTTTACCGACCCCGAACAGCGCTACCGCATGCGCTACGTCGATTTGACGGTTAACCCCGAAGTAAAGGATATTTTTATTACGAGGAGCAGGATTATTTCCGCCATGCGTCGATTTTTTGATGCAAAGGGATGGCTTGAGGTGGAGACGCCCGTTTTACAACCCATACACGGTGGCGCAGCAGCACGTCCGTTTATAACCCACCACAATACCCTTGATATGCCGCTTTATTTGCGGATAGCCAATGAGCTTTATTTAAAGAAACTAATCGTTGGTGGGTTTGAAGGCGTTTACGAAATTGGTAAAATGTTTCGAAATGAAGGAATGGACAGGACGCACAATCCCGAGTTCACCAGTATGGAAATCTACGTTGCCTATAAAGATTACAATTGGATGATGACGATGGTGGAGGAATGTCTTTCCTACATCACCAAAGAAGTTACCGGCGGCAATGAAGTAGAATACGAAGGTAAGATGATAAACTTTGCCGGTCCATATCGCCGACTGAGCATGAGTGAATCCATTTTGGAATACACCGGTATCGACATCTCCGACATGGATGAGGAAGCACTCCGGAAAGTCTGTGACGACTTGGGTATACACGTCGATAATACCATGGGAAAAGGAAAATTAATCGACGAAATATTTGGAGAAAAAGTAGAAGCCAATCTCATACAGCCGACTTATATCACGGATTACCCGATAGAGATGACACCGCTAGCCAAAAAGCACCGCAGCAAAGAAGGACTGGTGGAGCGCTTTGAGCTCTTCGTCAATGGAAAGGAAATTGCCAACGCCTACTCCGAGCTAAACGACCCCATTGACCAGCGGCAACGCTTCGAGGATCAATTGGCACTGGCAAACAGGGGAGATGAAGAGGCAATGGTACTTGATGAGGATTTCCTCAAATCCATTGAATACGGGATGCCTCCAACCTCCGGACTCGGTATCGGTATCGATCGGCTGACCATGATTCTGACCAATCAGCATTCGATTCAAGAGGTGTTGTTCTTTCCACAGATGAAGGCTAAGTAGTTACTGTTAAATAAAAGTTAAACGGTGGAAAACGTGGCAGCACTTCGGCTTTCTATTTAGTATTATTGGCGATAATTCTAAATTTGAAGGGAGCCAAAAGCTCCTAAAACTAAACCACCGTTATGAAACGATTACTACCTGTTCTATTATTGCTCGGGCTATTTTCCAATACTATTTCTGCCCAATTGGATGCTTTTGATTTATCGGATTTTGTATTACCGGATGTGCGGCTTGACCGATTGGAGTTGAGCGGACGATTAAATGGAGGTAAAAATAACTCAGGGGTGAGCACAACCAATGCCTTTAACAGTGCGCTCGATTTGAGTTATTACCGGTTTGAGAACAGTGCTTTATT
>JALVDO010000165.1 GCA_027008975.1 Saprospiraceae bacterium
CGATATGGGGTGTTTGTATCGTCTCGCTTATGAGTTGTAAGGCGGGTGAGAGGTCTTTGTTTTCACAATTCATCAAGAAGCCATTTTCTGTCGGCTTAATGGCAAGCTTGATATTTTTATCCGCTGCCTTTGCTTGTATCTGTCCGATAATAATGGTAAAAAAAACATCTTTAATCCCGGGATGCTCTACTTCGTTATCGACTTTTAACTGCTCGAACAATTGGATGGCTGCCGAATCTCCCTCGATGTGAGCAAAAAAGACTTTAAGATTGTTTTGCAAGCGAAATTCCTCGTGATGTGGTAACGGCTGCGCCCGTGAGTGCAACGGGAATAATGACCATAGGCAGAGGATGAGAAGGATTTTGTTCATAACAACCGGGTTGTTCCTATGAAACGCAAAGCCGGGTGGAAATAGTTTATGACAATACCCCAAATTCTACTATATTGTATAATTCGATTGAATGAGCTTGATGAAAGCTCCCTCTACAGTTTTAACCCCATTTTATAGGATTCGGTGAGTATTTCGTCGAGCTCCGCATCGCCCTGATTGGTCAGTATGATGGCTCCGATTTTGGTATCCGGATTAAAAGCCATGATGGTGGATACGCCCTGCTCTCCTCCATCGTGTCCCCAAAGATTGTTCCCGGGATCCATGAGGAAAAGGTGCAAGCCGACTTCCTTATCAATGGAAGGTATCTGCGGCGTAATCATGGCATCTATGGTGCTTTCAGAGAGTAGTTGGTAGCCATTTGAGATACCGCCCTGTACAAAAGCACTCAAAAATTTGAACAAATCATTTCCGGTGGAGCGGAGTCCGCCATTGGGATAATCCGTGAAGGTATAATGCTCAATTGGTTGGTATTGCCCACCGGTGTAATCGTATGGTTGGACGATGGTGCCGGTGATTTCATCCAGCCGCCAGTGGCTGTTATTCATGGCAAGCGGCGTGAAAATATGCTGTTTGCAATAAGCATTAAAGTCCATGCCCGAAATTTCTTCTACCAACAGTCCAATTAGCGCATTTCCCTCATTGGAGTATTCGTATCTGCTCCCCGGCTCAAAGTTGTAAAAATTTTCGTAGGCATTGTAAAATTCGCCGCCAGGCACCAAATAATTTTCCAAAAAATATCTCAGCGTTATCGCAGGATCCTCACCGTAGTAGTATTGGTCGTCAATGGCGCTCCCATCAGCTATTGCCGAAGTATGTGTCAATAACATTCGGAAGGTAATATCAGTGGATTGGTTGGGGATGTTTACGCTAAAGGGCAGATAATCATTGATGTTGTCATCGAGTGAAAATTGCCCTGCTTCGTATAACTGTAACAGCGCCGTAGCCGTAATGACCTTGGAGATGGAGGCCAGCAAAAAGGGATGGTTTTCCGCCAGGGGGATATTTTGTTGCAAATTGGCATCCCCGAAATAATGCTCGTACAAGATGGTTCCTTCTTTAAAGATAAGGACAGACATAGCTGGTATCTTTTGAATGTCCATCTCGTCCTGAAGGTACTCTTCGAAGTCTGTGACGGTGGTGATGTCATTTCCGTCCTTATTACAGTTAAACAAAGAAATGAAGAGAAAGAGTATTAGAATATTTTTCATGGTGTAATTTTGTTTACCAAAAGTATTACTAGAATGCCAATTTGCGCAAAATTATTGTTTCAATAAAAGTGTCCAATGAAAAAAACTTCTGTCCAAAGACTTATTTCCTACCCCGCAGGCTGCCGAATAATCGTTTTCCAATTCTCCGGTTTGGCTTTTCGGATATCCGAAAGATAAATTTCGTGGTGCTTACCTCTGAGGGAGAAATTGCTCTCGGTGATGAATTGGTGAATTCTTTCGATAGTCGGTCCTTCATCGGCAAACGGACCTATGTGAAGTGTTTGAGCGGATTTTCCTTCCCTAAATGGCTTGAATTTAATTTTGGGAATGGCTTCGAGATTCTTTTTATTTCTGACTTGTTCGAGAGCTGTTTCAATGTATTCCTTTGTTACGATTTTGGGTTGCATAATCATGGCTGTCCATTTCCAATCATCTTTGTTGTTGATGTCAAAAGTACTCATATCATCTACCCACCATAATCCTTCGAGTGGCATTACACCATAATCTGTCTGTAGCACACCCTTCTTTATTAAAAACTTAACTGCGTAGGAGACGGCGTATAACGCTTCCACAGCGTTTTTGTATTCCTGGGAGGTGTTGGGGTTTCCCTGCCCGTCAATCATTAGAAAATTCATCGTAGGCACATCTATAAATTCTATCTTTTTAGCAGATGGGCCATAAAGGTATTTTAATTCTTTTTTGTAGTCAATTTTTTTCATAATCTCTATTTTATAGGAAGGTAAATTTCTGTCACCAAATCATCCGATGTCGCATCGAATGGAGAAATTAAGTAATTTTCAAATAGTTCGGCATCGCGCAATTGATACTTACTTTTGAAGAGCCATTCTTTGAAGATAAGTTGATATATCAGGTCAAAGTTAGCATAGGAGCCCTTAAAAGTAAAAATGGCAAATTTTCCCCCTCTGATTTCTTTGATTCCGATTTTTCCAGCCGGTACAACATCCCCTTCGATACTGATACAGGCATTATATTCGTAGTTTTTACCATCAGATATTTCAGGGTTGTCATAGGAAATGCCGTACAATTTTGTCTCTCTGTTAAGGAGGTTGTTTTCTTTCCCGAATTGAAGAAGTACATCCCAGGCTTCTCCAATTTTTTCTTTTTCGTAGGCCCCGAAAACACGGATAAACGCAACTTTTTGATTTGTAATGACTCTGATGACGGGAGTAAAGTCAAAGTTGATTTTTTCGGGATTATTGTGAGTAGTTTTGTGGGTGGAGGAATTGTATTTCTTTTTGTAACTACTGGGGGAAATACCAAACTTCTTTTTAAAAGCACTGCTGAATGAAGACGGACTTTCGTATCCGATACCAAAGGAGATGTTGGTGATTGTCTGTTCGGAAAAACGGAGCAACTGGGCTGCTTTTTCAAGTTTTTTTCGTTTGATATAAGCGTTTAAAGGCTCGCCAATAAACGAAGAAATAATCCGATGAAAATGAAAGGGTGAAAAATTGCCAATTTTCGAAAGTTCTTTTAATTGAAATGACTTTTCAATATTGTCCTGGATATAGTTAAGTACCTTGTTTATTCGCTCGGAGTAATCGTTTTGTATATCGTATTCTTTTGCCACCTGCACTTTTTTTATGCAAAGATTGCATTAATTTTTGTATGGTGCTTTTTCATTCTTGCTTTTGTTTGTAGTTTATCTTACTTTCATTTCACCAATTATTCTCCGAGGCCTTCAGGTTCATCATAAAAGACGATAGCAAGTGTCAAAAAATTCGGTCAACGACTTCTTTCTTTTTTTCCCTACTGATGGGGATTCGCTTGTCGCCAATTTCCAATTGATTACCATAGAGGGCATCAACCTTGTCGATAGCGACGAGGAAGGATTTATGGACGCGAAGGAAATGTTCGTCGGGAAGCAGGCTTTCCATATTTTTCAATCGCTCTAATACGATGTGCTTGCCAAAAGAACCGTGGATAATGACGTATTCTTTGAGGGATTCAATGTAGGTGATTTCGTTTAAACGAATTCTGACCATTTTACCATCTGATTTGACGGTTATGAAAGATTTGGCATCTGTTGTTGGAGTTGTTGAGTTCTGTGTTGGCGATTTCAGTTTGAGTTGCATCTTGGCTTTATTCACGGCCTGTAGGAAGCGCTCAAAGGTAAAGGGCTTGAGCAGGTAGTCAATGGCGTTGAGGTCAAAAGCCTCAAGGGCGTGCTCGGAGTAAGCCGTGGTGAAGATAATGAGCGGTTGGTGCACAAGCGTCTTTGTAAAATTGATACCGGATAATACCGGCATTTGAATATCCAGAAAGAGTAAATCGACCTCGTTGATATTCATTATTTCCTGCGCTTCGAGCGGATTCTTTGCCCTACCAACGAGTTCAACATCGGGCAGGCGGCTAATGAATTCTTCGAGTAGGTCGAGAGCGAGATATTCATCATCGACGATCAGTGCTTTGATTTTATTCATTGCATATTAATATTAAGTTGGACGATAAAGGTATTGTTTTCTTCGTAGGTTTTCAACTTTTGCCGATTTCCGTAGAGCATTTTGAGGCGTTTTTGAATATTTTGTAGCCCGACTCCCCCAACTTTGTCCTTTGGGGCTTCAATATTAAAGGTGTTTTGGGTCTGAAAAGAGAGCCCGTTTTTCTTGACTTGCAGCGTGATGAGGGCGAAGGCATCTTCATTGGTATCAAAATCACAGTGCTTGCAACAGTTCTCGACCAGCGGTATGAGTATCATCGGCCCTATTTCAATACCGTTTGTCTCACCAAGGATTCGAAACCGGATGTTCGGTCAGGGAATGA
>JALVDO010000166.1 GCA_027008975.1 Saprospiraceae bacterium
AGGTATGGGGACGCAACATGGGAGTATGCCAAAACAAAGTATCAAACTCCCGGGAGTACGACATCACATAGGGGAAATCATTCTGCCGCCAGCCCATAGCATCCGTCGTCTGCATGTTCCGCTTTTCGTGTACAAAGCCGATGTAAAATCGCCCTCTCTCATCCCGGACGACCGTATAGGATGCCGCATCAATACCGAATGCTACATGCCCTCTCGTCTCGGGAAAGGGGTGTCTGAAATATTTTAGAATAGTGCCGTCGGGGCCGATCTTCATATAGACGATAAAGGTCGTGTACTTCTTTCTCGCAGAATCCCGTACGAGGTACTCGTTGCACATAATAGAATAGGTAGTATCCGGATTCCGACTAATATATTTGGGAGTATTCCCCTTCTTAAAGAAGGACAGCACCCTTGTGGTCTGTAGAAGGGTGTCCATCTCTATGATGTTCATCGAGCCTCTTTTTTCCTTAGGTAGGGTTCTGTGGCTTAAATAACTGATGAGCGTTATCTTATTCTTTTGGTCGTAGGTCAAATAATTCACCGTTCCGTATTTCTTATATTCAATTTTGGCTGTTCTCTTTATCTTTTGATTTAAAAAATCCAATTCGACCAAATAATTATAGGACACATAATTGGTATCCGCACAAGAAAAGAAGCAATAGTAACACCCTTTGGACTTTTTAACCATTTTATCAGTACGAGAATAATGAAGATTTCTCCTGTTAAATCCCGGCAAGGTATCGTATATGACCCGTCGCCCGGTATAGTCATATACCGCGTAAAACATCCATATATTGGTCCGGGCACTGTCGATATAGTCCCCGATGACATAGATATACTGGCTGTCCGCTTCTACAGAATAAATCTGCGACTGCCCCGTGGGATTAAAGTCTTCTATCAAATGAAAAAAGCTCTGGGCCTGCATACTGCCAAATGGCGATAGAAACAGGAGTAAGAGCACCATGCGTATAATGGTAAGGGTATGCATATTTTTTTATTTTTTCACTGGTAAAAATACACAAAGTACCCCGTTTAGAGGCACTTTGTGTTAGACAAAAATGAATCGTTATTAATGTAGGACGAGTTTCAAATGTCCTTCATCTCCGGTCTCTTCAGATCTGTATATCAACAAATACAAGGCAGGAGACAGGTCTTGGGGAAGACAAATCTCATCGGTCGCGTATTTGGTAGCCGAATAGACTGACCGGCCTCTAACATCCAGGACATTTACATTTAGCCGCTGCTTTCCATCCGCCACACTTCCGGATAATGTAAAGCATCTCGAGGTCGGATTAGGAACGATCTTCAATCGGGGCAATGAGCCTGCCCGGCGAACCTTTTGCTTGGATTCGTACAACTGATTGGGGTCCAACTGTACTTGGATATCATAATATGCATTGAGAAAACCGCGTAATACAGCCGTATAGTCGCCGGAAGAGGAGCCTGCCAACTCTATAATCTGCTCCAATTTGCTCTGTGGCAATTTCTTCAGATCCACCCCGTCATTTTGCCACTGTAGCATATTATTGACGGAATATTGTAAGATACCGAAATCATCCGCCTCATCAGACGGCACACTTAATCCGGTCAGCACATCAGACAACTGCTGAAAGTGATCGGGGTCAAAATACTGCATAATCTCCTGTCTAATGAGCATTTTGTCCGGCGCGCGTGAGAGCCATAGATTTTGCAGCGATGCATCATCGTTGGCCGTCAATTCGGATAGTGCCAATCCGGTGATACTGTTCTGGTAGGCTTGGTTGTACACCAACGCCTGATTCAGCACTTGGATTGTAGAGTCATCGGTAGAGCTGCTGATTTCAGATTCCAATTGGTTGATGGTTTGCTGATAAGCCAACCATTGATTGTCCAAATCCTGAAAATCAATAGCATCATAGGGATTACTCGTGCTTCCGTCCGTCCCTCCTCCGGTCAGCTCAGGCCAACCATGAGGGCAATCGGGATGTGGATGATCTGTAAAACGCGCCTTAAACTCTCCCGCATAATTAAAATGAAACCCCTGATCGGGTAATGGATCAGGATCCTTAGGTTCGTAATTAAATATTTGGCCCGAAGAAGTTTTATTCATGGTATATTTATTTCCGGACCAGGAATTGCCGGAGGCTTCATTTATTGTACCCCATGAAGGAGGCATATCTCCGGTGGCTGTAATCTGGTCAACATACAACTGACTTGCCCATACATTGCACTCTGCCAGAGAGAGTTTGTTATCCTCTCTAAACTCGGTAAAATCCTCTTTGAACAAGTTATTTCTGATCATATTGCTCATCTCGGGGTTCGTCAAAACAAAATCCTTCGGGTCCTCCTCGTCATCTGATCCTATGTTGTTAAGCTCCCATAATCCGAACATCAAGCCTTCAGAAGTTACCTCCCCTCTAATGATATTACTGACAGCGCGCACAAAGGGCCCCCGATTAGTGATAGCATCACTACAGTTAAGGATTCTCGAATTGTCTATCTTGAGGCCGGTACCTGCTCCACATCCCCACAATCCAGACACATCCGTATAGATCCCCGTACTACAATCTCTAATGATGGTTTGATCTGTGATCTTACACTCTGCGCCGGTAGAATTTACGGCGATTATAGGAATAATCGGGTGAGACGAATTTAAGGCTTGTAGAGTACAACGCTGCATAAGGATGGGAGTACCCACGAGTTTAATTTGCGCATTTTTTAGATAAGAAAAAGAATTCGCGGAGGGATTTTCTACAATTATTTGTGAATGGTTAGAGATACTAACGGTACCTCTTTGAGTTCCTGAGAAGTAATCACAAGCATCGTTCTCTCCGGAAAGCGTGAGATCCTGAACCGCCTTAACGGCTCTTCCACATTGCTTAATAATAGAATGATCTATTTCTATGAAACCAAAATTCTGCAGGGCGACAATCCCGTTTTCTGCCTTTTCGATTAAAGAGTTATTGAGCACTCTTACGAATCCGGTAGCAGGTACGGACTGTGGGCCACCCCCTCCCGGGCCAGAAGGGTAAGTGAACGCATTATGTCCCCCTTCGATATATATACCATCCCAAAGATTATATGGCTGACATGTATTATTAGGATAGCTCGGATCAATTGTTAACATAAAATTATCCAGTGTAAGGCTGGCATTGGGCTTAATGATAATTTTTTGATAGGGACACAAAAGCAGCTCACCATCTTTCCATGTTTCATTTGTGCTGACGATAATATCGTCGCAAGTAGATACTAAAAAATTCTGTCCGTGCTGTTCTAAAAATTCATGCATTTGAGCAATCTGACATGGAGTGAATTTATCATCTTCGCAAACATAATAGCTCATTATATTATCAGATGGTATATTCCAAGGTGTTGTTACGTCACCAACCCCATCGGCTATAGATGGCACCAGACTAGGAGACTGTGCACAGTCTATAGCCCACATATACTGGTCTATCACATTATCTCCATCCAAATCCATGCTATAAGGATCTGCTCCTGTATCGCACAGCCTATCTGCCACTAAATGGCAATTGGTCCCTGCCCCTCTCGTTTTGGTTTCCCACTCATCCTTTGGCCATGGAGCTCCATTATTGTCACCAATGAACGTGTGTCTGAGAGTAAGAGAATGACCGATTTCATGTGGATCATTAAGATTGGATTCGGTAGCAGGATGAGCAACTCCGGTTGCGGGATTGAAATATGCATTACCCCAACGTCCGGTACTTCCTTCGTCCACATTAAAAACATTTATGCTGTTGGCATCTACTTCAAGAATAGGATTTGGGTGCCAATTTCCATTTTGATCAAATAGGGCTTTTCGCATTCCCTGCCAATCCATAGTAGCATAATTTGGACAGTTATAGTCAAATACAAATCTGATTTTAGCCGGTTCATATTTCTCATTGAGAATTCTCAATTCTTCACTTATCTCACTTAAGGACGGTGGATTTGTATGATTGACATAGTGAACTTTGATACGTACCGTTTTCCAGGATAGCTCCCGGTCACAATCCGGATAAGGCATGGATGGCATACTACTATTGGCAACCCCACAAGCAGGGGCTGTTTGCCCTTGTGAGAAGCCGGAATAGCCAATGCTCATGAACAGAAAAAGAGCGAGAATTGAGGGGGAAAAAAATCCCTTTGACATAATATGTTTGTATTGAAATATTATAGTTTTCATAGTAATAAATTTTAAAGATTTTGAAATTAATAGATAGGATATCTCACTATGCGTTATCATATATAAAATGAGCACTTAAAAGCATAATTGTTCTACAAAAGTAGATACACATTCTATCTATTGCAATAAAAAAAATAGGATGAGATCCTTATATTTACAATGAAAACTGTCACCAGAACGGCAACTCTTTTTCGCTATAAATAGGCGA